>CAYYJL010000056.1:0-2322 GCA_964472245.1 uncultured Ignavibacteriaceae bacterium
TGCAATGGGAAAAATTCATGTGAAAAATTGTTTGCTTTCCAGTCCCTCGCTTCAATTGAGTGGCACTGCTGGCAGTCAGTCGAAATGCCCGATTGGCGGTGATTCGGATTAGTAGCACTGTTATAATCTTTGGCATGACAGGCGAAACAATCAACACCGTTTACTTCAAAATGCAGAGATGCAAATCCGCTGTGGCAATCTGCACATGCAGCCGTCTGATGGCTGCCAAGCAGTGGAAATCTGCTCATCCGGTGAACCTGCTGTATATCCTGTACCAGCCAGGAACTTGGTGTATGACAGTTCTTACAATCAACCCCGGCAGTTCCGGCATGTATATCTTTGTGACAGTTCATGCAATCTTCAGACGCATCAGTAAACACCAGAGAACTGTGGCACTGAACGCAATTGACGGACCGGTGCTGTCCGATCAGCGGAAATTTGGTATCATTGTGATTAAACGATAGATCACTCTTTAACACCTTCCACGTGGCAGATACATGGCAAGAGGAGCAATCTACATTAAAGCCCTCCCCATGCGGGGACTGGGCTGCAAGCAGTATACTGAATGTTATAAAGACAAAAACTATTTGTGACAGCTTATACATTTGAAATCCGTCAGCTTGTATTGTATATATGAATTATCTTCCCCGCCGGCAGGTTTGTGGCACTCACTGCAAGGGAGCTTTGCGTGCGCTCCCGTCAGGGCAAAATTTGTTTGGCTGTGATTGAATTTGAGTGCTTTCCAATCAGTATATCCATGACATCCGGTACATCCCGTTTCTCCCCGTTCCGCAAATTGACCCTGATGTCTATCTTCATGACAGGCGGTACATTTCTGAACAGAAGACTTGAATATATATGTACCCTCTGCAATTTCTTTAGTAGAGTAGTGGCAGTCCTTGCATCCCGCGGAGGCATGTTTACCGGCCAGTGAAAATGCTGTTTTGTTATGGTCAAAATTGACGTTTTGCCAGCGCTCGACTGTATGACAAGTTCTGCAGTCCTTATCCGGCATAAATTCTTCCGTCAGTTCGCCGCCATGTATATTATTGTGGCACGAGATGCAGGCAATTGCAACCGGTTTAAACAGCCACGTATCCGTCTTCTTATGACAGCTGAAGCATGGCAATGCTAAATGGGAACCTGATAACGCAAAGGTTCCTTTATTGTGATCAGCAATGCCAAATTGAGAAGGAGAAAACCCGGAAGTATTATGGCATTTGCTGCAATCGTCTAAAATGCCGTTGGTAACAAATTGCCTGTTATGTTCATCTTTGTGGCAGTCTGTACATTTTTCAAATGCGGTGATTTTCTTTGTAGAACCCTTATGACAATCATTGCACGCAATACGGATATGTTTACCGGTTAATGGAAATTTAGTGGCATCATGATTAAAACTTCCCTCTTTCAGAATTTTGAAGCCGGCTGTCGTGTGGCATTTTTGGCAGTCCGTACCAAATCTTTTTTCATGCGGATCCCGGTGGCAGGTTTCACATGAACTGAATCCGACCGGCTTAAACCTTATAAAAGTATTACCGGACGCTGTTTCCTGCTTATGACACTTTGAACACTCCACAGATATATGTTTGCCGGTTAATCTGAACGCAGCATTGTCATGTGAAAACTTTTCGGCTCCTTTAAATTGCTCATGACCATGGCAATCCAGACATTTATTACCAAGGGTACCTCGGTGTTCATCTTTATGACAGCTTACACAATCGATTGAAAGACCTAAAAAAGTCTTGGATTTTTGTTTTAGCTTTGCATCTTTAATGTTGGATGATTTATGGCAGTCTTTACAAGCAGGTTTCGTGTGGGCCCCTTCCAGTATATATCCGGTTTTATTGTGATCAAAGTTCTTCTCATCAAAGCGGATAATCTGAAAATTCCTCCCGTGATGTTCACTGTGACAGCTCCAGCAGTTTTTTCCTTTTACCTCTGATGAGGCATGATACCCCCTGCCGGAATTAATCAGCGCATTGATTTCCGAATGGCAATCCAGGCATTTGGAGTTATATACCTGTTCACCAAGTACATGGCATTTAGTACAATTGCTGATGCCTTCCAGGGAACTATGTGCCTTTGTCAGCTCACCGGGAGAAATCTGTCCATACAGCAGAACAGGTACGAAAAATATCAGTATTAAGGGTTTAAGCATACTTAGTTAATTATTATCAGAAAGTACCATGCCTCCTTAACACACACACAAAAACTAGTACAATTTAATCAATTTAAGTGACAAGGTCAGTGCTTTAAAATTGCTTCCCCAAATTTTTTGGTGATTGAGATACCGATTTTTTCAAGAAACGCTGTGGGCAATTC
>CAYYJL010000056.1:2332-10099 GCA_964472245.1 uncultured Ignavibacteriaceae bacterium
TCAATAGAGATTACCGCAGTGATCATCAGCAGATGTATCTCTCCTCTATCAGCTGCCTGTTTTATTTTTTCTGCATTTTGTGGTTTAAGCCGGCTAAATGTCTCGGATCTGTAAGAAAGATAAACAGTATTTTTTTCTTCAGCCAGAAGCAGCGCTGACTCTATGGCAGAATCTCCGCCGCCAACCACAAGGATATCCATATTATGAATAAGTTCCGGTTCCAGCAATCGGTAATATACCTTTCCGGTATTTTCCCCCGGTACACCTAACTTTCTGGGGGTGCCGCGCCTGCCTATTGCAAGTACAACTGCCGTGGAAGTGATAACGGATTTAGTGGTTTTGACCTTAAAAACATCCCCCTCTTTAATGATCTCCTCTACTTTTTCCAACTCATTTATTTTTACGTCGTACTTAGCAATAACTTCATTCCATAAAGTAATCAGTTCATCTTTAGATGTTTCTGTAAACTTTACTTTGCCATAGAGCGGAAGTTCCATGGGACTTGTCATCACTAGTTTAGCCCTGGGGAATCCGGCAACCGTCCCGCCAATGGTATCCTGTTCCAGCGTAATGGTTCTCAACCCTTTTTCTTTTGCGCGAAGTGTCGCACCAAGCCCGGCGGGCCCCGCTCCGACAATAATTATATCAGTGTCTGTTTTACCCGAAGTTTTAATTTTTTTTGAAAGATAATCAATTGATTGCTTGCCTTGTTCAATGGCATTTTTTATCAGCCCCATCCCCCCAAGTTCACCGGCTATAAAAAGCATAGGGATATTGGTTTCAAATTCCTGGCTGACATGCGGCAGCTCAACTCCGCGTTTTTCCGTACCTATAAGCAGCGTTATCGCCTGTACGGGACAGGCGTGAAAACATGCACCATGCCCTACACAGCGGGAAGCATTTACTGTAACTGCCTTCCCGGCTGCAAATCCAAGTATATCTTTTTCCGGGCAGGCATCAATGCAGGCGGTGCTGCCAATGCATATATCAGGATCTACAAAAGGATGCAGCGAAACCGGTTCATGCAATCCGCTGTCCTTTGCTTTGGAAATTTTACCTGCAGTAACATCTGACTTCTGCTTTTGTCTTCGCAGATAGAGTGAAAAAATAAAAATAAAAAGAACTGCAACCAGTATATATGCAGCGGTTTCTTCAAGAAATACTTCCATTAAAGCCGGCTGAGACTTTCCTGCGCTCTTTTACCTATTTCCGTTTCCGGGTACTTCTTCACCAAATTATCCCACTGTTTGCGCGCCGCCTCTTTATCACCTTTGGTGGCGGCAATGGCTCCCAAATTGTATAACGCCTGCAGGTTTAACGGATCAATCTTAAGTACATTGTTGGTAAGTTTTTCGGTTTCGGTAAAGTCGCTTTTCAGATAATAAATCTGCGAAAGGGAAAAAAGTATATCTATCCGTTTAGGGTCTTTTTGCAGAATGGAACGGTAAAGGGGAATTGCTTCCTCCCCTTTATGCCCTGCCGCAAGCAGATCAGCAAGCTGCCTGACACGCAGCGTATCACCCGGATTTTTTGCAACTGTCTCCTTCAGCATATTCAGCTGATGGATAAATGATTCAGATACATTCCCTTTGTTGGGCGCTTCTGTTCCCGGAGGTATGCTCTTATGTATATCATCATCGGGTATTCCAGAAACCGGGGCAGGTGTTGAGTCGGCACTACCGGAATCATATTGTGTATATACAACAACCGCAGCAGCCAATATAATCAAAATAATGGGGTATAAAAAAGCCGGTTTAATTTTCATATCAGACTATTCTCCTTAAAAAATCCATTTATATCCAAATGCAATAGTTACCCCCACATGTATTACCATAATAACAAACATAGCTACCGCAAATGGAAGATGAAACACATGCCAGTAATGAAACAGCCGCTGCATATTCTTCAGCATACCGATTCTGTGCTCAAGCTGTAATCGTTCACGCACTATCTTCATCAGCGCCTGCTGCTCCTGTTTATCCATGGTGCCTTCAGCTGCTATCATTCCTTTAATCCCCCTGATAATTCCGGGGAATCGGATATAATCAGTTACCGAAGAGGTTATGCTTTCCATCAGATTTTGCTGAGGTGCAGATGATGCCCGGAAGGTGACATCAAGTTTTTGAATGCTTTCTTCTGATATCGGATACTTTGTTCTGAGTGTATCAGCAAGCTCTTTCCGGTAGGTGTTAATCTCATCAAGCGTAAGTTCATTCCCTTTTATGGAGCGGGGTATCTGAATATATATAAATCTCCCGATAAACCCGCTGAGGACTACCGTAACCATACTCCAGAAACTCACTGCAACTATGCCGCCGAACTTAAATGCAGTATGAAAAAGAACAAAAACGGGACCGAGTGTGCAGAGAAAAATATGCAGCTCCAGCCAATGCTTAAGAAACCCTGCGCCGTGGAACTTACGCACCCGTTTCCGGATCATATATACCGATACCCCGGCAATCATCATGAGAGTACCGACGATGCCTAATCCATGTCCTATCGCACCGCTCGGTTTAAGCGCATGATGTGATTCGCTAAACGGACGCTCCAGGAGGTCTGTATTATAATACTCAAACCCCTGTACCGTAAGAAGAATCACTGAGGTAATTCCTACAACAAAAAAGAATCCTATGTATAATTTGTGCAGCGTTTTGTTCATATCATTTGATAAGTGGGATTTTTCCCCAAAGCATCCCGGCAGGTATAAAAAATAAGAAAGCGGTCCGTCATAACGAAAGACCGCCTTAAAACAAATGAAACTTATTAAATTTCAACGCAGGTGCTGTACTTGGTAGACCCTTGTTTTTTGAGTTTTTCAATTTTGGAAAGAAGGATATTAATTCTCTCATCATCAGCATCATCATAGTTATCATAGGTTTCCTCTGAGGAGAAAGCAAAAACTTCTTCAAAGTGATTAGCTTTACCGCGTACTTCATAAACCGAATAATTTTCTAATCCGTCTGCTTTCATCAATGTTTTTAATTCTCGCATTGATGTCAAATAAGATTCCCGGTTGTCCGGATTAATCTCATATTGAACGGTAAATAAAACTTTGGCCATTTTTTCCTCTTATATTAAATAATAATCTCTGTCAATTTCACCGGTAAAATTTATTTCAGCCGGACCGGTGAGTGTAATATTTTCAAACTCATTTTGGCTGTTTTTAATAAAATCAACTGTCAGTTTATCCCCGCCCCGGGTTTCCAATGTAACCGGAGCTTTGGCTTTACCCGACTCACACAGTACAATCGCAGCTGCAACAGAGCCGGTTCCGCAAGCCAGGGTTTCTCCCTCAACACCGCGCTCAAATGTCCGGATTTTAATCCCGGCTTCACTCTGTTCAACAAAGTTCACATTAGTTCCGCCGGGTGCAAACTCTTTCAGGAATCTGATATTTTTTCCAATTTCTTCCACAGGCAATTCTTCAATACTTGAAGCGATTGTTTGGTGACTGCCGGAATCAAAAATATCTTCCATGAAAACAACCACATGCGGAGAACCGGTGTCCGTGAAAGCCGCTGTCATTGAATATCCACCTGTCTGCAGCATCAGATTTTTGGAAATCCCTTTTACAGGATTCATATAAAAAGTAATGCGTTCTGATGATTTTGCCACCCCGCGATAAACAGCTCCGTTAAAGGTAAACCTTACCTCTATCCCTATTGCGCCGATTCTTTGAGCATGAAAAAACAATGCACAGCGTGCACCGTTACCGCAAAGACTGCCCGGTTTGCCGTCAGCGTTAAAAAACTCCAGGTCAAACTGCCCTGCCTCACTACTCGAGTAGAGCATCAACCCATCGGCTCCAATTCCCCTCCTGCGGTCACAGAGCTTTATCAGTGACTTTTCAGCCGGATTAAACTTTCTATTATCACTTTTGTCAATAATAATGAAGTCGTTTCCGGCTCCGTTCATTTTTGCAAAAGAATAATTTTTCATAGAGTAGGTAATTTAGTTTAATATGGACTGCTTTTCAATAAAAATCTTTAATTTGGGGCGAAAATTAGGTCGAAATTCCCTGTTTGATCGTATTTTTTAGGTATCAGGTATGCATCGCTGTTTCAGGAAAAGTTCCCTTTTTTAACCGTCCTACGTTTATTAGTTTGTTATTGAATAAATTAAGTTTTCATAGTATGTTAATACACATAAAAGATATTTTATTGGGTTGATGCTGTCAGATTAGTATGTTAAAATTTACTGTATTTTTCGGAATCGTTTTATCAATTATCGTATTTCCCGGCTCTGAAAAAATTGATAGTGTAAAACGAATCCTTAACGGTCTTTCCGGAATTGAACGGGCCAAGGCACACCTGCTATTGGCATCCGAATTTCAAGTAGCTTCCCCTGAATCCTCGCTGTTTCACGCTCAAAAGGCGGTGGATATTTATGAAAAAGAGAATGACAATTACGGCCTTGGCAGAGCTTATTATGAACTGGGGCTTGCCTATTATAATCAACAGGATTATGGAAGCTCACTTCCCTACTATCTTAAAGCGGAACAATACAGCCGAAGAGCAAAAGACTCCATAAATATCGGCTTTATTATCAGCGGCAGGGGGGATATCATGGAAAAAGAAGGCAATGCGGAAGGTGCAGCCCGGTTGCATTGGGAGTCATATGGCATTCTTTTCAGAAACAATGAATTACGCGGCGCCGCTATTGAACTTGCAAGCGTTGGACTTATCTATTGGAGACGGGGGGAAAACCTCCCTGCGCTGGAACTCTTTAAACAGGCATATGACATAAGAAAAAACCTTGGGCTTAAACAAGGGATGGCAATGGCCCTTAACAATATGGGTGTGGTCTATTGGAGGATGGGTGATTATGAAAAGGCATTCCAGTGCTACTCGGAATCGTATGATCTGCGTAAAGAGGTGAAAGATATCAGGGGAATGGTTGTTACGGAAAATAACATCGGGTTAATTTTTCTTAAGCTGCAGAACTTTCCCGAAGCTAAAAAGCACTTTGTGGAATCACTCAAAGATGCAATCTCTGCGGACTATAAATTTGGACAGGCATACTCAAATTACAATCTTGCTGACTATTATATAAAACTGAAGCATTATGATTCTGCGTTGGTACATGCAGACATCGCACTTCGGCTTTACCATTCCTTTAAGGAATATAATTCCGTTGCAAATGCTTTAAACTATATTGGTGCCATTTATGAGGGAAAAAATGATTTTTCTAAAGCCCAAAAATTTTATTATGCAGCGATTGATACGGCAAAGATTGTAAATGACAATTTTTCGCTTGCCACTTCATATCTTAATCTGGCGCGGCTTGCCACCTCAAAGCGGGAATATAATCAGGCACTGCAATTTGCCAATACTGCAGAAAAATTCACAGAAGCTGGAAAAATCCGGGATCTTGGTGCTGAAATAAATTTGATAAAAGCAAAAGTTTATGAAGCCAAAGGTGATTATACCGCGGCCTATAAAGCGCAAATGAAGTACATTGATCTGGTGGAAAACAAAACCATAGAACAGCTTAACTTTGCCATAGCCAATTGGCAGATAAAATATGAAATGGAGAGTATTGAGAAAGAAAACAATCAGCTTAAAATTGAAAAGCAAATGGCCGAGACTAATTTAAAGACGGCTACAACAATCCAGTATTTACTCGGACTGATTGTTCTTTTGGTACTCGCATCATTGGTTGGCATTTTTATCATGTACCGTCGTTTAAAGACCACTTCCACGTTGGTTGAAGAAAAACAAAAGCAGCTTGAGCAGCTTAATGGTGAACTGGAAAAACGTAATCACGCCCTCGATCTTGCAAACAATACTAAAGACAAGCTTTTTTCTATAATCTCTCACGATTTAACCAGTCCGTTCCAATCTATTCTTGGTAATGCAGAACTTCTCATAGCCGAACTCGATACGATGGATAAGGATGAGATTAGATTGTTTGCCGAAAATATTAATAAATCTTCCAAATCCTTGTTGGAACTGACCAAAAACCTGCTCACCTGGTCTCGTTTGCAGTTGAACCGCATCCAGGTTGCTCCGGAACAATTGAATGCCGAGGATATTGTCACTTCAATTTGCGATTATGTTGGAGAACAGGCAAAACTTAAAGGCATCAGAACAAATTGCAATGTTGAAAAGAATCTTTTATTCACCAGCGACAGGCAAATAATCTCCACTGCATTACTGAACTTAACCACCAATGCCGTAAAGTTTACCGGGAAAGGCGGAGCCGTAACTCTGAATGCATTTTTTGAGTCCGGAGACAAATCCGTTGTATTCCAAATAATAGACAGCGGAGTGGGGATTGATAAGGCAACTTTACAAAATTTACTGGATGGCTCTCATACTGAATCTACAATGGGGACATCAAATGAGAAGGGTACTGGCCTGGGTATTATGATTACTCAGGAACTGGTAGCTAAAGTCGGCGGGGCGTTAAATATAACATCCTCACCCGGCGAAGGTTCTACATTTTCCATAAAGCTGCCGCAGTAATATATATTCAGCTATAAAACACTTTGAGATGCAAAGTGCCTGCTGATTTCGCCTATATACATATACGCAATAAAGAAAGATGCGGGATGCCTGCGTATATAACACCGCTTTCCCGCCTCGTAAAGTCAATCAGCCGTTATATGCCTTTGCCAGTTGAGCAATATCAAATTTTTGCATCTGCAGGAAAGCGGCTGTTACACGCTGCGCCTTTTCAGAATCGCCGGATAGATACTCCTGCAAAACCGCCGGCACAATCTGCCACGATAAACCGAACCTGTCTTTCAGCCATCCGCAGGGTCCTTCCTCACCTTCATTCGTCAATTTTTCCCAATAATAGTCAATCTCATCCTGGGTATCACAATTAACTACAATGGATATAGATTCGTTGAACTTAAATTGCGGTCCGCCGTTCAGTGCCAGAAATTTCATACCATTCACTTCAAATTCCACACTCATTACAGTACCTTCCGGTTTTTTATGGAATTCAAAACCTTCCTTGCCATATCGGTTGATTGCACCAATTTTACCATCTTTAAAAATTGATACATAGTGTTTGGCGGCTTCTTCAGCACTATCATCGAACCATAAACAAATTGCCAGATTATTTGATTTCATTTTTAGATTCCTTATATATATAATTGATACTTACGGGATAGGATTGTTATTATTTTAATGCTTGACTTTATAGCTGAGTACTAAAGTTCCGGTCTTAAATATTTTTGTATCGGTTAAAGTCATGTGCAGGATTTCTTTAAGACCACTAAATACCGGCTTTCCTTCACCGATTGCCAAAGGGTCAATCATAAGTTGAAGTTCATCAAGCAGCTCCGCATCAGCCAGCTGAGTGAGGATAGTACCGCTTCCAAGCAACGTTATATCGTTACTTTTCTTCATTTCTGCCAATTCTTCCAGCCAGTCTTGACCCATCACCGTTGTATTCTCCCATGGCGATTTTTCCAAAGTACGGGAGACTACAAGTTTCCTGGAGCTATTCATTCCTTTAGCTACGTCAGGGAATGATTCCATAGCCATTCGTGTTGGCCAGAAAGAATACATAAGATCGTGTGTTTTCCTGCCGAATAAAAGTATATTATTGTCCTGCAAGCTCTCCTCAGAAAATCTGCTCCCCTCTTCGGAATGGTGATGCCAGCTGATTCCGTCCGTACTATCCTTATAATAACCATCCAATGATGTGAACAAAAAGGCAGTAAGTTTAGCCATACCTAAATTTCCTTATATTAATTCAATAAAAATTATGTACTTCTAAATTCATTTTTGAAGCGGACAAAAGATAAACTTT
>CAYYJL010000057.1:0-6637 GCA_964472245.1 uncultured Ignavibacteriaceae bacterium
TTCAGATAATTCTCTCAGGGAATTTTTTGCACTGCTGGATTTAAGTGATTGTGTGCTTACCGGCGACACTCTTGGGCTGCACGCTGCTGCCGCGCTCAGAAAAAAAGTAATATGCCTTTTTGGACCGACATCTTCAGCAGAGATTGAAGACTACGGCCTGATAACAAAGGTTTCTCCAGATATGGGGTGTCTGGTTTGTTATAAACCGGTGTGTGACTTTGTTCCTAATTGTATGGATTTGATTCTGCCGGAAAGTATATATAGAACTGCGAAAGGATTATTGTATCTCCCGGAAGCGTGAATTATGTCCGCTTCTTAAATTTCAGTACAACCTGCTTCTTGCCTCGCTCAACAACAAAATCCTGCATGCCGTTGGTCGATTTAAATAGATCAATAACCCGTTTTTTCTCGCTGGGCTCTTGTTGACCGGAAGATGATGGCTCATTCTTTACCTTAGAAAGGAAATCACCAAAAGTTGCCTTTTCGTTCCTGCCGGAGTTTTCATCAGTCTTTTTTGGATTTTCAGGAATCAGTTTAGGCGGAGGCGGTACAACTGAAAAACTTGGTTTCAAATTCTTTGGTTCAGATTGTACGGTAAGCACTCTTTCCATTCTTGGTGCGGATGGTTTATTCTCTTTCATCACTACCGAGCGCCGGTTAAAGTCCTCTTTTTCTTCAACAGCTTCCTCTTCATAAACTCCACCCCTTAAATCTTCTGCTGTAAGAGTTTTAAAACGCTGACCTGCCCCGGTTTTACTTTCCGATTTTGTATCCTTGTAGGATTTAACACCGTCAAAATCAATGTCCTCAAAGGCAAAGATAAGCTCGGCATATACGCGGTCATTCTGCCACTTTACTTCTGTTGCCTCAAGATCAAAGGAATAAACTTCCTGAAAATTAGCTTCCCCCTGCACTCTGTAGGAAGAAATTAACCCAACCTGCTGGATGCGGAACTTGAGGTTTGGGAAGTGTTCAAGTTCCCCGTATTCGTCTAATTCCCGCAGGGCAAAGATGGGATCAAAATAGATAACCTCCGGTTCAGAATCTATGTTGACGATAATACCATATTTAACTAAAGAGGAATTAAAGGAGGGGAAGTTAGTCAGCAGTCTGTAAACTACTATACTCTTTGGTTTATCATCATAAATGAAAGAGCAGACATCATTAAAGTGGATTGATACCGGATGTTTAATATCTGCATCCTTATTAATAAGCTTGAAGTTCTCCTCAAGATCAAACTTATTCGTGGAATAGATAAATATGTCGTTCTGCTTTACATCAAGCGTTTCTAAAATCATCAGGTACCGGAAATGCCGCTAAAAAATAATAAAATTGCAATCAAAATATAAAAGATATTGATGGTTTTTCAAGTTTTTAGGGAAGATCGGCGGGGAAATGGTATAAAAGATCCGTTCCCGGAACTAAAAAAGCCCCCGGATTTGGTTTTCCGGGGGCTTTTGAAAAGTGATTTGTATTACTTTAGGAGAATTAATTTTTTCAGGTCGGAAAATTTCTTTCCGTTTCCTTCAAATTGTAATTCGTAAAAATAGATACCGCTGGTCAGTTTTTCGCCTGAAGCATTTACGGCATTCCAAGTTACTCTGTATGAACCGGCATTTTTGGTCTCATTAACCAATCTTGCTACTTCCTGCCCGAGGAGATTATAAACGACTAATCTCACATTTCCGGCAGCCGGCAAAGTATATTCAATGGAGGTTTCCGGGTTAAACGGGTTAGGATAGTTTTGACCCAGCTTAAATTCAGAAGGAGTTGATGAAACCAATTCATCTTCCACTGAAGTTAACGTACCGGTCAGATAAGCGATAGAAGTCAGGCCATTAAAACCGGATGCTCCGATTAATGTACCAGCACCTGTCTGCTTATTAATACTGAAAAACTCTCCGTTCTGCGTGGTGGAACCTTTTATTCCGTAGAGATTTCCATTCTGGTCAAATTCAATATCATTGGTAACGATACCAAATCCGGTTACACCAACGAGCAGTGTATCCCCTGTTCCGCGGACAACTTTCACAATACGGTCACGTCCGGAACCAATCGGGCGGTAAACACTTGCCCATAATTCGTTCGTAAACGGATCAAAGGCAATACCTGATATATTCGTTTTAACAGAATCAACCAGTGTTAATTCACCGGTCGTCAGATTGACATGATATATCTGTCCGCCGCGGCCTGCCAGGTGCATAACACCGGCAGTGTCAAAAGCCATTCCGGTTAATGAAGTTGAAGGAACATTAACCAGTGTATATGCATCCCCACCTGTACCGTTCATTCTGAATGACGCAGATGAGGTAGTTTGGGTGGAAAGACCGTACATTACCATGGTTTTTGGATTGACAGCAACGGATGTAATCTCCGTATAGTTTGATCCGGTACCAAACAATGTACCGGCACCGGTTCCGCTGTTCAGCTTTAATACCTGGCCGTTCTTTGTTGTTGAATACCATTCCCGTTCAGCAGCAGGATTAATCTGGAATCCTCTTGCGGATATTGGTATACCCTTATATACTGCATCATTACTGTATATATACAATGTATCAGTAACCATGGCTGCAGCATTAGGGGTAAACACAACGCTGAAACTTAAAGTATCATAGGTCTGAAGAGTTTGGGGGTAGGTTATGGTCTCAACAATGCTGAACTGTCCTGTTTTGGACTTAATACTGTCAATCACCAATGCTTGATTACCATAGTTGGCTATACCGGTTTCAAAAGGATCACTGGAAAACCCAAGTTCCACCGGAGTGAAATTAAGTTTTGCATTAAAAGGATAAATAGACGCACCTTCGTAGGGCTCAAGCCGGATTTCTGCAAACCAGGTTCCCCAGGTATTTGTGCGGGCAACATATTCAGTAAATACCCACATATTTAATTGATTGGTCGGGTCAAGCCAGATTCCGTTATAATCACCCCAGCGGTTTCTGCCGGAGCCGAAATCTTTAACATAATTACCCTGCCCGGCTGCAAGTTGAATGCTTCCGCCAAGAGTTGTTTCGTTTGTTCTTCTGCCTGCAACAAATGCACCCACGTATTCAGTCAGACCTGATCTGCTGAAAGTAACAGCAACATTTTCCATCGCATCCACTTCCAAAGCTGCGTATATATGCCAGAATCCGGCTGCGCCGTATATCTGTTCATAAACTGTGGTATTGGTAGATAGATTTAGTTTCATGTAATGCACACCTGAATACGCAGTATTGCCGGGCAAACCTACACTATGGACTCCCCACATTTTATCTCCCCAAACCTTGGGTTCATTTCTGATTGCTGCACCGGCTCCTTCAAGAAGAATGGTACTGCCACCCAATTGATTAGCATTTGGTGCGTTTGAATATGAAGCCACAGAGATTAAATCTGCTGTCATGGTTGGTGTTGAAGCCGCATTCGCAATTTTGTAAACTACAACAAAGTTTCCACCGCCAGATGGTGCATGGAGAAGCGGATAAGAACCACCGGCTGTATACTTAATGGATGGTCTTATATTGAACACCCTGGAACCAAGTTGCTGCGGGTAACGTATATCCCACAAATCAGTCCAGGAAAGCGCTCCGCCGTTGCTGGCGTAGAGTTCACTTTTCTTAAATATTCTGATCTTGACACCCTGGAATGAACCGCCAAACTGAAACTGGTTGGCAGTTATATATAAACAGTTTTCATCATACCCCACACCCTGATAATCACCCCATGAGGTAGTAGCACTTGTTCCGTTGAGTACGGAAGAAGTAGCCCAGTTATACCAGGTTCCGGTTGGAATGGAGTCATCAGAAACAGAAATGATAAAGTATCCTCTCTGAGTTCCATCATCCTGATCCAGCCAAACCATAATCCAGCGTTTTTCAAAATGATCGTAAACTACTTTTGGGTCAAAAGCACCAACGCCGGGAAGTGTTGAAGCTAAAAACTGATCGGCGCTGATGGTCTGAACCAGGTTACCGTTCTTTTCGTAAATTGCAAAGTTTGAGTTTACTGTAGATACGATATGTGTAGGTCCGACAGCCACGTAAGGATCAGGAGGTATACTGTTTGTTTCAGTCATGCCGTTAAATGATTTTAATACAAGAGTCGCCTCAGTATTATTAACAGTACCGGCATTCGGATCTGTCACAAAAATATCTAAAGGATCGATATCGGGCGTGGTAAATCTATGCATCATCGGTTCGAAAACGGGATTGACTTTATTTTTTGTCGCAACCGGATTCGGCGGGTTAATCACGGATTTGTTAAACATAAACGTTGAAGTGGTCGTCCCGCTTGGAACGCTGCCGATTGCAGGCCCCTGATACAATTGTGCAAATACAGTTGTACTAAACACAATTGGTAAAAATAGCAGTAAAAAACGCTTACGCATTTATACCTCCTGAAGAATAAATAGGGTTGAATAATGAATTAAAAAATCTGCACTAAAACTGAATTTAGTAAAAAAAAGCCAATTTACACAAGGGATTCCGACTTCCGGCCTGCTGCATCACGTTTACCTGAAAAAAGAATATAAAGTGCCGGAATGATGAATAAAGTTAAAATTGTGGCAAAAATCATCCCCCCCACCACGGCAATACCCATGGATACCCTGCTCTCAGAGCCGGCACCAAGCGCCAACGCAATCGGGAGTATTCCCAATATCGTTGAAAGACTTGTCATGAGGATCGGACGGAATCTGGCAACAGAAGCTTCAACTGCCGCTTCGTAAACGGACAAACCCTGCTCAAATTTCTGATTGGCAAATTCTACGATAAGAATTCCGTTTTTGGTTACCAATCCAATAAGCATAACCATTCCTATTTCGCTGAAAATATTCATGGTTTGGTTAAAATACCACAAACTTAACAACGCCCCTGATAGTGCGAGCGGTACAGTAAACATGATGACGAATGGCGATCTGAAACTTTCAAACTGAGCGCTTAAAACAAGATAAATCAGGACTAATGCAAGCAAAAATATGAATATGATTGATGATGAGCTTTCCTTAAAATCCTTTGAAGCACCATCTAACGCAGTTGAAAACGATCCATCCAGAACTTTTGCGGCAATTTTATCCATCTCTGCAATACCATCTGAAATAGTCTTGCCCGGTGCGAGTCCTGCAGAAACCGTCGCTGAGACATAACGGTTAAACCGATATAATTGCGGAGGGTTTGATGATTCTTTTAGTGTGACGATGTTATCCAACTGAATCAGGTCGCCCCTGGAGTTTCTTACAAAAAGCAGCTTCAAATCCTGTGGGTCTGACCTGTTATATCTTGCCATCTGACCAAGTATCTGATATTGCTTCCCCTCAAATACAAAATATCCGAACCTCCTTCCGCTGTAGGCAAATTGCAAAGTCTGAGCTACATCCTGTACGGAAACTCCTAAGTCTTTCGCCTTCTCGCGGTTAATGTCAACCACAATTTCAGGTTTATTAAACTTCAGATTGGCATCGGAAACAGCAAATACCTCACTCTTGGCAACCTCTTCCATGAATACGGGGAGAACTTTTCGCAGCTTCTCCAGATTTGTTGCCTGAATAACATACTGAACCGGCAATCCCCTGCCCCTTGTACTTATTGAGGGCTCCTGTATCGCAAAAGCTCTCACATCGGTTATTGAACTTAAATTCTTAGATATATCAACAAATACCTGCTGCTGTGTACGGGAACGATTCTCCGGGTCCTTTAGGATCAGCCGTAAAAAACCGCTGTTTACCGAGCCCGCTCCGGAAAATCCGGGGGCAGTTACCGAGATAACAGCGTCCGTTTCATCATTCGCAATTTCCCTGACCATATATACGAGTTTAAGGATATACTGATCCATATATTCAAAGGTTGCGCCTTCAAAACCTGTAACCTGAATCCGTAACTGGCTGCGGTCTTCCATTGGTGCCAACTCACTCTGCAGTGTTGATCCGAAATAATATATAGAGCCAAATGCAAAAACCAGAATAAGTGCAGTTATATACTTCCTTCTCAGCGAAGCTTCCAGCAGTATCCGGTAATTTCTGTTGAGTGAGATAAAGAAGGGCTCCGTTGCATGGTAAAATTTGCTGTGTTCGGCTTTGTTGCGGAAAAACCTGGAAACCAGCATAGGAGTAAGGGTTAATGCCACGAATGAGGAAATGGCAACAGCAGACCCGATCAAAATGCCAAACTCCTTAAACAGACGGCCGGTAAGCCCCTGCAAAAAAAGCAACGGCAGAAACACCGATATCAATGCTGCCGTTGTTGAGATTACTGCAAAGAATATCTCCCTTGTCCCTTCATAACCTGCTTGGGTGGAATCCATCCCTTTTTCAATTTTTGAATATATATTCTCCAAAACCACAATAGCATCATCCACCACAAGTCCAATTGAAAGCACAACTCCTAACAGAGTAAGTACATTTATGGAGTAATCCATGAGATAGAGTACAAAAAATGAGCCGATTAAAGAAATGGGAATAACAATAACGGGAATAAATGTGCTGCGCCAGTCCCGCAGAAATAAGAATATGATAAGAATTACCAAGCCAAAGGCGAGAAGAATTGTTTCTTGAACTTCGTTTATTGATTTCCGTATATATTTGGTTACATCAAATCCTATCCCGAGTTCCAAATCACCGGGGACATCCTTTTTCAGCTGTTCCAATCTCCGGTAAAACTCATCA
>CAYYJL010000057.1:6647-10014 GCA_964472245.1 uncultured Ignavibacteriaceae bacterium
CGATTTCTATGTGATTGGAACCGGGCTGAGGCACCAGCACCACGCCAACCATGGCAATGCCGTCCCGCCGTAATACAGTCCTCTCGTTTTCCGCACCAAGTTCTGCATACCCAACATCTTTTAATCTGATGAGCTTATTATTCCCCGTTGCAACAATCATATTGTTAAATTCTTCGGGAGTTTTAAGTAATCCTACAGTACGGATAGTTAATTCGGTATTTTGACCTTCCAATCTTCCTGAAGGAAGCTCTAAGTTTTCCGATCCAATCGCACGGAAAACATCAAGTGAGGTTAACTTGTATGAAGTTAGTTTTACCGGGTCTAACCAAATCCGCATCGAGTAACGTCTCTCTCCCCAAATCTGAACCTGGCTGACACCCGGAATGGTTTGCAGCCGTTCCTTAAAGGTATTGTTGGCAATTGCACTTAATTCCAATATGCTGCGCTTGGAGCTCTTGACGTTTAAGAAAACGATGGGGATTGCATCTGCATCAGCTTTTGCCACAATCGGTGGGTCGGTATCCGGCGGAAGGCGGAATAGTGCTCGGGAGACTCTATCCCGTACATCGTTTGCCCCTGCCTCCAGATCAACACTCAGGTCAAACTCAACGGTTATGGAACTTCTGCCATCTCTGCTTATAGAGGTTAATGAATTAATGCCGGCAATGCCATTAATGGACTCCTCCAGCGGCTCAGTAATCTGCGATTCAATCACATCCGCACTCGCGCCGGTGTAGTTTGTAGTGATATTCACTATGGGCGGATCCACATTTGGATACTCACGCACACCCAGATACTGATAACCCAGAATTCCAAAGATGACGATAAAGAGAGAAAGAACTATGGCAAGAACAGGACGGTCTATACTTATCTTATATAAACTCATTTATCCGCACCCGAAACTTCAGCAATTTTCACGGATGCATTAGGCCGAAGATTAATGATTCCGGAAACAATAACCGTATCACCCGGCTGTAAGCCCTCGGTAATAATAACCTCTTTTTCATCACGATAACCGATTCTCACCTGTTTGGGTAATGCTTTACCTGATTTATACAGATATACATTGTAGCCAAACACATCAGGTGTAAGAACTTCTGCAGGCAGCACAATACTGCTTTCCCCCTGACGGACAGGCAGTTCAATCTGTGCAAAAGCACCGCCGGGAATTTTTCCATTCGGATTGTGAGCAATGGCACGTGATTTTAAACTGCGGGTCAACTGATCAATTTTCGGCTCAATAGCATATATACGGGCATTGAACTTCCCCTCGATGCCGTCAACCGAAAATGTAATTCTGTCCCCATGTTTAATAATGCCAAAATATCGTTCCGGGAGTGAAAAATCTATTTTTACAGAATCTGTCTTCTGCAGACTGCCGATTATGGTGGCAGGAGTAACGTATGCACCTTCGCTTATATACCGCAGCCCGGTTACGCCGTAAAACGGTGCAACAAGTTCAGTCTTTTCAATCTGTGCTTTCAGTAATTCAAGATCTGATTTATTTGCAGTCAGTTCATTTAATGCTGCATCGTATATCTCTTTTGTACTGGCATTTTTTTCCAGAAGGGTACGTTCTCTGTATTCACGGTCTTCAAGAATCTTTTTGTTGGAGAGCAGTTTTTTGTACTGTGCCTGAAGCTCAGCATCATTTATCTTAACAAGCAAATCACCTTTTTTAACAGCGCGTCCCTCGTTAAAATATATTTTAATGACCCTACCGCTCACCTCACTGACCAGTTCCACTTCCTCATTCGGGAGAATGGTACCCACAGACCTGAGTGAACCTTCGACAGTTGCATCAGAGACTATCAACACATCAACATCAAGAGTCCTGCCGCCGCCAGCCGAACGATCTCGCGTTGGCTGCACTTCTTTCTGAAATACGGTCAGCTTAAGGATAATGAGGACTGCGAGTATCACAACCACTGCTGTGATGATGAATAGTCTTTTTTTAGATGTCATTGTGCCGGGAAACGTTAATTTATTTGTAAATTAGGACTTCTAAGATAACTTTATACGGCGAGAATTCGTTTAGTTTTAACTATTAAATTACAGAAAATCTTGAGGTAAATCATGGGAAAAATTGATATCCCGAAAATACAAAACATACTCACCCTTATGGGTTTTGACGGCTGGCTCCTGTACGATTTCCGCGGCAATAATGATCTTGCACTTGGTGTGATGCATATCTCCCCTAAAGCACACTTAACACGCAGGATTTTCTATTTTATACCTGCAAACGGAACCCCTGTAAAAATGGTAAACGGTATAGAGGCACACAACGTAGCCCACCTGCCCGGAGAGGAAATACGATATTCATCACATGTTTCGCTGACTAAAGCATTAGAAAAAACACTGAAGGGTCATAAAAAAATTGCCTGCGAGTACTCCCCCATGAACGCAATCCCCTATGTATCTAAATTGGATGCAGGCACAGTGGAATTTCTCCGCCAGTTTAATGTAGAACTGCACTCAAGTGCTAACCTTACCACGCTGCTCAGTGCAATATGGACAGAGAAACAGTACACGGAAAATAAAAGGGTTGCCAAAGATCTGCTTTCCATTCTGCACAGCACATTCGGGTATATCCGGGAATCCCTGCTGACCAAGGTGAGTATTAATGAATATTCTGTGCAGGAATATATATTGAACAATTTTAAACAGAGAGGCATGTGGACTGACCATGAGCCAAATTGCAGCGTTAATGAGAACTCTGCAAATCCTCATTACTCCCCGACTAAAGATTCTGCCAAACAAATCAATAAAGGTGATTTTATCCTTATTGACTTGTGGGCAAAAACTGAGGATGAGGATTCCGTCTGGTCAGATATTACCTGGGTTGCTCACGCGGATACCTCCGTGCCTGATAAATACATCAATGTGTTTGATATTGTAAAAAACGGCCGCGATGCTTCATATCAGCTACTAACCGAACGGCTGCGTGCAAAAAAAGATGTAGCAGGTTATGAACTTGATGATGCCGCACGCGAAGTAATTTCAAAGGCAGGTTACGGCGAAGCGTTTATTCACCGCACGGGACACTCCATAACTACAGAACTGCACGGCTCCGGCCCGCATTTGGATAATTTTGAAACCAAGGATGAACGGTTGATTCTGCCGGGTGTGTCATTTTCCATTGAACCGGGTATATACCTGAGAGGTGATTTTGGTATCCGGAGTGAAATTGATGTGTATGTGGATATGAACAATGTGCCTGAGATTACCGGAGGTGATCCTCAGCAGTTTGTCCCCGCATTACTGGCGTAAATTTATTGAACATGGCTGAAGCAGACAACTGGTATCTGCTTCAGCTGCTCATATATCAAAAATCTTCAGGCGGAGGCGGCATTCCCCTTTTATTACC
>CAYYJL010000058.1:0-9797 GCA_964472245.1 uncultured Ignavibacteriaceae bacterium
TAGAAAAAACCACAAACACACTCAGCGTAATAACCTCCTGCAGCACCTTCAGTTCCACCAGAGAATACGGACCTCCGTTTTCCCTGAACCCGATTCTGTTAGCGGGCACCTGAAAGCAGTACTCAAAAAACGCAATGCCCCAGCTGATCAGGATAATCATAAAAATCCCGGAATGCTCAAACCATCCATACTCCTTAAACTTCAGATGCCCGTACCAGGCAAGAGTCATAAATGCATTTGATAAAATTAATAATAGAATGGTATAAATTCCGGTCATCTTCTTAACTCACTCAGCCAGTTATGGTTTATAAATGTTGATTAAAATTTCTGTACTCCGGCAGGCCCGCTTTCCGGACAAACCGCCGGTTTTATTGTCTCTCTAAGCCAAAATCCTGTGTTGCAAAAATTTGTTAATAATACTTGTAAATATGAAATATTCGTGCGTATTATTGCAAACCACGAACGGAAGTTTTGCTTCACACCCCTTTCCTATGTACTGGCTATTTTTTTCATTATTCCCGGACACACGTATGAAACAATTTTTACTTGTTTTTCTTCTTTCCTGTACATTTGCTTATGCACAGGATAATTCAGTTGAGCTGAGGGATGCTGCTAACGCGCTGGTCTCAAGCCACAATTCTATTCAAGCTGCTTATACGGCTATCCCCTCACCCATGACGCAGGCATACAGGATTGTTATCCAGGCCACCTATGGCGGTACTAACGAGGTTTTTCCTATTACGTTTAATCAAAGAGATGGTGCTGATTCAACCAAAACTGTATCCTTGTACCCTGCTGCAGGTGTTTCAGCGGTAACGGTTGGCGGAACCCCGACTAATACTCCGTCGCTCCTTTTGGACGGGGCTGATTGGATTATTATAAATGGTAATGCAGGTAACGGACCGGCGGGCTCACCAATTAATATGACCATTGTAAATCTTTCAACCTCAGGCGCAAATTCTGCAGCTATCCGCTGGGCTAACGGCTCAACATATACACGCGTCATGAACTGCAAAATTCAAAGCAATACTCAGTCATCCGCCGGGCCCCGTACGGTTGAGTATCAGCTTTCCGCTTCAAACCCGGAAGGCAATTCCTATCATATTCTGGAGTACTGCGAAGTTGTCGGCGGCCGTTCAGCTATCGGCATTGCAGGTACAGCAGCAAACCCTAACCGTTTTGTTCAAATCAGAAATAATAAAATTTCGGATTTTGGCTTTGCCGCAATCTGGGTTCTCAGCGGTGCTTCTGATTTTTCCATTACAAAGAATAGTATATATCAGACCGTGGGTGTCAGCACTGCAAGCTCGGGTCTTAACATCTCCATTGTACTTGGTACTAACGAAGTTTCGTATAACAAAATTTACGACCTTCAGAACACCGCTTCAACAACACTGCGCGGTATTACTGTTTCTTCATCAAATAACGGCATTTTGAGAATCTTTAACAACTTTATTTCCCTTACATTGGATAACGGAACTAAAACATCTATATATGCCCTGCAAACAGCAGGGTCAGGTGATTACCGTGCAGAAGTTTTCTATAATACTATCTATTTGGCTGGTGTCCAAACAGGCGGTACTTCCGGTGGCATTGTTACCGCAGGTATCGTAAGGAGCAATACAGGTGATACCTCCTCATATATTGCAAAAAATAATATCGTGATCAACCGCAGAACAGGCGGAACCGCGGGTGCTATAAATACAGGTGCCTTTTATAATATGCCGGCAACGGCGGGTGAAGTTGATCTAAACTTTAACAATTACTTCGGGCTGGATAGTGCAGCACTTCATGCAGGCATTAACGGTTTTGTATATAACTCCATCACACAATACCGCGACTCCGCAGCTCCGCATGAACAAAATTCCATTTTCAGAAATGCGAACTTTGTCTCCGCTACCGATCTCCACCTCGCAGGTGCTTCCATTGGTGACGTGCAGCTGGTCGGCATCCCCATTGCAGGTATTACCACCGATATAGACGGCGACACCCGGAGTACATCAAACCCTTACAAAGGTGCTGATGAAGGTGCAATACCTATCCCTGTTGAACTCACTTCATTAACAGCAACTTCAAACGGAAAAGATGTTGTTATCGGCTGGACTACCGTTACGGAAGTAAACAGCAAATTGTTTATCGTTGAAAGAAAAAGTTCCGGCAATAACTGGAGTATATCCGGTGAAGTTTCCGCAGCAGGTTACAGCACGGAGCTCCGCACTTACTCCTTTACCGATGCTGACGTAGCAGCCGGTATATATACCTACCGCCTGAAAGCAGTTGATTTTGACGGCTCCTTTGAATACAGTAAATCCGTGGAAGTATCTGTCGGTACTCCGGAAACATTTGCTGTTTCACAGAACTATCCTAATCCATTTAACCCATCCACCGCAGTTGATTTCCAGCTCCCGGCGGATGCGCACATGACCATGGAAATCTTTTCAGTCACGGGAGAAAAAATCAGCACTCTGATTAACGTTCAGATATCAGCCGGTTATCACAAGCAGATTATAGATGCAGCTTCCCTGCAGCTTACCTCCGGAATCTATCTCTACCGCCTGACAGCGCGTTCTGCTGACGGCAGGGAGTTTATCCAGTCCAAGAAGTTTACTCTTATTAAGTAAGAGCCGCTTAAACTTTTCCATCAGGCAGGGCTTTGGCAACAGAGCCCTGCCTTTTTTATTTACAAAATCCCGGAATCTTATTTGTTTCAGAAACATCATATTTACTTATTCATTAACAGATTTTTACATTAAAGGAAAATTTATGTTCGGATCACTGTTCGGCGGGGGTAAATCCTCAAATAACTTAGATGCTAAAACTTTTGAAGAGCAGTACAAAGCGGAAAAAGGCGCGGTATTGCTTGATGTAAGGACAAAACCGGAATTTGTTGAAGAGAGAATTCCCGGTTCCAAACTGATTGATATTTACAGTCCTGACTTTAAGAGCCAGATTGAAAAGCTTGATAAATCTAAAACCTACTATGTTTATTGCCGGAGCGGCAGCCGCAGCGGTTCTGCAATGCGCTTAATGAACCAAATGGGTTTTGAAAAGGTATATAACCTGGCAGGCGGCATAATCTCCTGGCATGGTGAAACCACCAGCGGAAAGTAACCGGGCGTTGCCTGCCGTGCAGCCCCAACCCTCATCTTTTGATAAAAGCAAGTCTCCGTGTTTTTTGACAAAAACGGAGACTTTTTCTATTTATTACCCCTCTGTTGTTACGTTAAAATCATCTAATGGCTCGTAAAATCACTTATTGACAATCATCCTCTTTTTCTCTAAATTCCCGCTGAATCTTAGAATCTTACGATAAAAATAAGGTTCACCATTATAAGCCCGCGGCGGCTGTGCCGGTGCACTAGTTGAACCTGTTTCCTTTCCTTAACTAAAGCTTATTTTGGGGTTTGCTTTCGGGATTTATCATTTATTTGTTAGGGAAGACTTTATGTCAATATTTGTGCAGTCCAAAACATTTTCGGTACCTTCTGCCAAAACCGTAAAGCAGGGTACTTCCTTTGATCAGGAATTATCTCTATATAAGCTGCTTGCTACTCCGGCAACATCACTTATTACCATGTTCCTTCTGTTTTCCGCATCCTGCTTTGCACAAACAAAACCAATACCACCACCTGTTTTGGAATACACTTCAGTTATCGCTGCACATGAGGGCTCCTATGCCTTCCCCGGTATATATCACCCGTATATGGATAATCCCCTGCCTGTAAAAAATCAGCTGCTGGGTGATACCATCGCCTTCACCACGTATGATTACTCTACTAACCATATTCTTAATGAACAGATCGGCCGGCACGGTCGCTATACTGTCTTTTCACCTATGATTAAAAAACCGGGCGGAACCCGTATGGTTGAGTTCATTACCTCAACCGGAGGCGTATATACGCGTAACACAATTTTTGATTCAACTGCCGGTTCAACTGGATTCCAGCACCTTGCCGTTAAACAGACCGGTTTTTACCCGGGCACCTACGTAGTGGCAGCACATCAACTCGTGGCCCAGGGGCAGCCCAATACTCTGTTTGCAATCTCTGCAGATAATAATCCCTTTTACACACGTCATGCTGATTTTGGATGGTATCCGGCTATTGCATGGTCAGGGGATAATTTGTTTGGGCTGGCACGCAAAAGTGAAGGTTATAATAGGTTTAAGAGTACGGATTTTGGGCAGACCTTTATTGATATGGGACCTTTGATAAATGCCTTCCCGGATTCAATTCTGAAACCCGACGGATATTTTGTAGAAGCATCAGTTACCGCCAGCCAGAACGGGAAGCACATAGTTTATTACGGTACATCCATTCAACATAGGTCGGTCGTCGGTCGCGCATATGCATACCTGGGCATTCATCCTGACTCTTGCAGCACTGTCTGGACCCTCCATTCATCGGATTTTGGCAATACATGGGTTTACCATAACATTCTGATTGATGGTACCCCAAACATTGTGCAATATCGGTCCAACTACGCACCAACAATTAACGAGTTGAGCCAAATCGACTTAGTGGTGAGCAATCATGGAGTGATGCATGTGGTTGCAAATGGTTACGGTGTCCGCTTTCAGCCGGGCACGCTTAACACCAATGGCATGCTATTTCCCTTGCTCTATTGGAATAGTTTAAATAAAATCTGGCAAGCCGTTAGCGATATTGCATTGGATACTGTTCAACAAATCGGGAGCACGTATCCGGGACGGGCAATGGGTTCAGCTTTTCCTTCTATAGCAATAGATGAAGCTTTCGATTGGATTTTTGTTTTTTTTACCGGTCCCCAACGGGGGGCGGCCGGACTGGATATTGTGGACGGTATATACCGCACAGATATATATATGAGTTACAAAACCATCTGGGGGTTCATTTTGCCGGAAATATTTGCCGGGAAAAGAGATGTATCAGAAAGTTTTGCTCATACTCCGCCCTATTCCCAAACAGGATCATTGAGCCCTGATTGTAGATTTCTTCCTGTTTTGTATCTGGAGGATCGCACCCCCGGTGTCTCGTTCTTAGACGGTACTCCTGCAGGTTACGAACCTTTAATATATAAAGCTTATGGTTTCGGATTTGATTGTAATTTTGTTGATGCAGAAGAACAGAATACTCACATGCAATTTGCCCTTGAACAAAACTACCCGAATCCCTTTAACCCAATCACAGAGATAACATACAGCATTCCCCATACCGGCAGAGTATCCCTCATTGTTTATGACGCATTGGGCAGAGAAGTAAAAGTATTGGTCAACAATATTCAGGAGCCCGGCAGATATACGGTATCATTCGTCGGCGGCGGTCTTGCTTCCGGTATATACTACTATACAATTTCAGCGGGAAAATATTTTGAAACAAAAAAGATGATATTAATAAAGTAAGAGTGGCATGATGAAAAAACTGTTTCTTTTTCTTTTTATGCTTTTACATATACAGATTTTGGCACAATGGGTACCGAACACCGCACTCTCGTTCCCTTTGTATATCTCTGATGCATATCTCTTAAATCAGCAGAATCTCTTTGTAACCGGCAACCGGGGAGTATTACTAAAGTCAAGTGATTATGGAAATACCTGGAGCAGGACCCAAACCCCTACCACCTTAAATCTTTATGGTGTCTATTTTTCAGATTCGCTGAATGGTATCCTTTCCGCTGAAAACGGATATCTTCTCCGTACTACCGATGGCGGTGTGCAGTGGCAGGTCACCAGACCGTTCCCCGGCATAAACTTAAGAAGAATTTATTTTATCACACCGCAAACAGGATTTATCCTTGGTGCACCCGGCCAGATTTACAGAACAACAGACAGTGGAGGTACGTGGACTGTGGTACCTTTACCAAATAATCTGACCGCCGGACGCATATCTTTTGTTAATGAAAATATCGGGATGATTGCAACCGGCTCCTCACCGCTCCGCAGCACAGATGGCGGTGCAACATGGCAGATTATGGATCCGGGTGCGGGTATTACGTTTACTAGTATAGCAATGCTTAAACCGGGCCTGGCCTTTGCCGGAGCAAACTCCAGGCGAATTTTTATTTCCACCGATAACGGGATAACATGGGTTCATCAGTTTACAGCATCCGGTTCCGGCACATCCGAGTTTACAGATATTGCCACGGCGGATTCCTCATATGTTGTCTTTTTACGGGTTTCTGGTCCTCTCATTATTTCAGAAGATGGTGGAAATACTTTTACCGAGAGACCTTTTCCTACCGGGTATAATTCATTGGATAAGTTATTTCTGTCAGGCAGGAATAATATATTTGTTATGAATCAGTATAACAGTTTACATGTTTCCCTGAACAAGGGTGTCAGCTGGGCTTCTGCCTACCACACCATTAAATCTGATTTCAAAAGCATGGATGCTTTCTCAAACGGATATATACTGGTCGGCGCTAAAGGCCATGTTCAGTATGTCTCCTCTCCGACTCATGCCCCTATCTTGCCGATGTTAACAATCAGTGATTTATATGCTGTCTCCGTTATGGGTCACAGCACAGGATTTGCCGTGGGAAGCAGGGGTACTATTCTGCAAGGAAACGATAATAATTCATCCTGGAGTGTAAAAAACAGCGGTATTGAAACAGATCTGTTTGGTGTTTCCCGCTGTCCCGGAAATGGAAATGTTGCGGCTGCGGTAGGTGATAGCGGTACAATATTATGGACCGTACAAAACGGCAATTTCTGGGGCAAAAGAGTAAGCGGAGTAACAGTTTGTTTAAGGAATGTCCGCCTTATTAATCCTTTTCATGCCATAGCCATTGGTGATTCCGGCACTGTCCTTTTAACCTCTGATGGCGGCGTTAACTGGGCAAAAATACCCGTTAACACAACGGAAAGTTTAACGTCCATTGCATCAGTACAAGGCAGGGTCATCATCGGAGGTAAAAATGGTGTCTCCTTCAGAAGCAATGACTCCGGCAGAACCTGGACTGAAAATCACATCGGTGTTTCCAGCGATATAATTTCCCTCCAATATGTAAGTAATCTAACTGTAAGAGCGGCTATTGCCCCGGGTAAGCTGTATGTATCGTCTAATGGCGGTCAAAGCTGGCACTATGATTATAATTTTGAGGGCAAAACTATTGCTGCTTGTTTCTTTAAAACTCTTAACACCGGCAGTATTGCAACAGCAAATGCAGAAGTTTATTCTCACACAGTTCCGGTACCTGTGGAGCTGACCGGCTTTAGTGCAGAACGCATTGACGGCAAGGTACATCTGACCTGGTCCACTGCTACTGAGATAAATAACAGAGGTTTTGAGGTTGAAAAGTCAAAAGACAGCAAACTCTGGTCAACTGCAGGTTTTATTGCAGGCGCAGGCAACTCCACTGAGAGCCGCACTTATACCTATATTGACTCATATCCTGAATTCGGCAACAACTACTACCGGCTCAAACAAATTGATTATAATGGGGAGTATGAATATTCTTCCGTGGCAGAAGCTGTTCATTATATGGATTTTTCACTTTCTGATAATTATCCAAACCCGTTTAATCCCAGCACACAAATTGTATATACCCTGCCGTATCCAAGCAGGGTAGTCATAGAGCTTTTTGATATTTTGGGAAACTCTGCAGGAGTTGCCGTAAACGGGGACTTTGATGCCGGCACACATACCGCCGTAATCAGCAGCCGGGGGCTTGCTTCAGGTGTTTATATATATCGTTTTACTGCGGGTAATTTTACCCAAACCAAAAAAATGACGGTGGTAAAATGAGATCACACTTATTTCTACGCAGTCATAGCGGCATACCGGCTCTTCTGATATTCTTGTTCTTATGTTCACACACACTGCATGCTCAGTTTGTCCGCAATAAACCATACCCTGATTCACTTGTCCATACGGATTCCTATATCTATAATGACAGCATATACTGGTCTGTTTGCGACGATGGTACTATTTTTAAAACCACCGATGGCGGGGCAACAAGAATCCGCCAATCTATAGGAAACAAAACATATCTGGCGGATATATATTTTCTGGATTCGCTCACCGGTTTTGTTTGCGGGCAGAATAATTCCATTTACAGAACTGCTGACGGCGGCAGTTCATGGGCATTGGTTCATTCAATTACATCGGTGGAAATAAACAGAAGAATTTACTTTTACAACAACCAAATTGGATTTGTTTTAAATTCTGCCGGAAGAATATTCAAAACTTCCGATGGCGGTTTTACCTGGTTTGAACTTACTCCATTTGTAGAAACCCAGTTTAACAACATCATCTTCAGGAGTGAAACCGATGGGATTGTACTCGGGGAGCAGGGTGAACTATACAGGACAACCAACGGCGGATTATCCTGGCAGTTGTACCCAACCGGAATCATTACAGATTTTTATGAAATGAGGATGCTTTCGCAAAATGAACTTATTGCCTCCGGAACCGGAAACATTATTGCACGCTCAACGGATTTTGGCGTAACCTGGGCACCGGCATATACAGGTGTAAATGAATCCTTTAAACATATATACTTTACAGATTCACTCCGCGGCTATGGGCTTGGTTTTAACTATAAGCTGTACATAACCACCGATAAGGGATATACCTGGTCTCAGGTGCCGGGCATGCCCGCGGGATATCTCCCTCAAAACCTGACCGGAAGCAAATCCGGCAAGGCATATATATCCTGCCGGGCAAATAAATTGCTTGTTTATTCACCGGAATCGGGTTGGAATGCTATCGTAACCAGAATAGCTGAGCATATATTTTCTATTTCTGCATTTGACAGGTACAAGATGATCTGCGCTGCGGAAAACGGAACCATACTCTACTCAAATACCAATGGTTCATCATGGGCTTTCCCTGCTTCCGGTACTCTCAATAACTTATACAGCATCCACTTTGCTCAGGATAACATCGGCTGGATTGCAGGTGCCGGCGGAACTATCCTTAAATCCACTTCAGGCGGCACATCCTGGAATGCGTCTGCATCGGGCGTAAACACCTCCTTGCACGGAATTTATGGATTCACCGGTACCACCGCCATAGCTGTTGGTGATTCAGGTACTATTCTCCGCACTACAAACGGCGGGCAGAACTGGCATGCAATCCCCTCCGGCACTACCCATAAACTGAATGCTGTTGATTTTAATTCTGCTCTGATTGGAACCATTGCGGGTAACCACGGTACCCTGCTCAGGACAACAGATGGCGGAACTACCTGGTTTCCCCAAGAATCCTCAGTTACTGCTAATCTTAATTGCATTACTCTCACAAACCCCACAGGAAGTGCTGTTGGCGGAGATTCAGGCGTGGTGTTGTTTTCAAGTAATGCAGGTGACTCCTGGAATGCAGGGGTTATCTCATCCATGAAATCAATTACATCCACAGTAAAGTATAATGGCAACTCAGTCCTGCTGCTAACCGGCACCGGAAATGTTTTAATAATGTCTCCCCTTAATTTTGTTACTTCAACTTATTACAATAACACCAGTCAATATCATTTAAATGATATATATCTGCCGGACCTCCTTTCCAGTTCACTGGTTGGCAACAGCGGTATAGTCCTGAGATCCTGGCAAAGTACGGAACCACCTATCCCGGTGGAATTGCTTTCCTTTTCTGCAAAAATCGCAGATAGCAAAGTAGACCTGACCTGGAATACCGCAACCGAAACGAATAACCGCGGATTTGAGATACAAAAATCTATTAACAATACGGACTGGTTTGATATCGGCTTTGTTACAGGAAGCGGCACAGCAACTGAGCCGGCAGTATATACATTTACGGATAATTACCCTTCCCGCGGTACTATGCACTACCGCCTCCGCCAGATTGATTATGACGGCA
>CAYYJL010000059.1:0-9797 GCA_964472245.1 uncultured Ignavibacteriaceae bacterium
TGAAAAAATTATTTGCAACATTGGCAGAGTCAACGGGCAATACATCGCCGAATGTGGTCATGAAATTTGAAAGTTTGATATCCGCTGTGAACTTAATCAGCTTTATATCCCCGCCAAAGTTTAACTCACTGTTTTTTCCGGTCTTGATAACGGTTTCAATCTTTAATTTATTCTCCGCTTCAAGAGATTCATTCAGAAAAATCGGGTTGAGCAGGGAATCTCTTTGTGATGTATTAAAGTCCGTGTAGTTTCTGCTCAAAAGTATATCAATGAATCCTGCATCAAACAGTTTTCTATAAGACAAGCCGCTCATATATTGAACCTGGTCGCTGCCAAGCACGCGGGAGTTATCAAAGCGCTGATCTTCCGTATCGTTAAAATACCTCACGTTATCAAATGCTGATACAAAGAGGAAATTTACGGTTGAAGTATTATCCGGTTTATATACATATTTGCTCAAAACATCGTAATATTCCGGAACAAATCCGAATCCCGCAGCTTTGAAAATAAAATCAAGATAACTTCTCCGTGCCGAAAAAAGGAACGTGGATTTTTCAGAAAGCGGTGATTCCAGGTTTAGACCAAACTGCGAGGCCGATATGGTTGCCTTACCTCCGAGACGGTCACTGCGTCCGTTTTTCAGTTTAATCTGCAGTACCGAAGAGAGTTTATCCCCGTATATAACAGGAAATCCTCCTGTTGAAAATGAGGTCTCATCCACAAAATCCAGGTTGATGTAGCTGAGCGGTCCGCCTGTTGCACCTTGATTCCCAAAATGGTTAATATTAGGTATTTCAAAACCATCGACAAGATACAAGTTTTCTGATGGTGCCCCGCCGCGGACAATAAGGTCATTTCTTCCCGCTTCAGCCACCGCAACACCCGATAAAATTGAAAGAGCACGGACAACGTCTTCAAAACCGCCCGGTGCGCGGCGTATTTCCTCATAACCAAAGTATGTTACACTGTTAATTTCAGTCGGGTTTCTGGAAAATAAGTCAGAGGTCACGGTAACTCCCTCCAGCTCAATAACAGAGGGCTGAAGTTCAAAATTCAATTCAGTTGGTCTGCTGTTGTTTACCAGAATATCAGTTTTTGTAATGGTCGTAAATCCGATTGCTGATACGCGAATACGGTATGTACCGGGATCTAGATTGCGGATTTCATAATTTCCGCTTAAATCCGTAGCAGAGCCAATATTAGTTTCTACGAGGAAAACATTGGCAAGAGGCAACGGTTGTTTAGTTGACGCATCCAACACGGTTCCACGGATGATTCCGCCTCCCTCATTAGGATAAACAGAGAAGGCAGCAAATAATAAAAGTATAAGTAAAAATGATATTTGTTTCATATTTGAGGTTTATTGATTGATGTATGTATAACAAAGGCCGCCTAAAAATAGTTCAATGTGAGCCGGTTCCTGAATCCTTATTCATATATGCTTCATCATACAAGATGAACTTAAAAACATAAGGAAACAAATGAAATTTGCTGTTGAAGGAACCGATTCAAACTTTGAAGAACTCGTATTAAAATCAGACAAGCCGGTATTGGTGGATTTCTGGGCTCCCTGGTGCGGTCCATGCAAAATGGTAGCTCCAATCGTGGAAGAAATTGCTGAAGAATACAAAGATTCGGTAAAAGTAGTTAAAATAAATACTGATGAAAATCCGGAAGTTGCCACCAGCTTTGGTATCAGAAGCATACCTACACTCGGAATTTTTATGGGCGGCAAACCGGTTGACGGTGTTGTGGGTGCTGTTCCTAAAAAACATCTTGTTGATAAACTTGCCCCGTATATAAAGAATTAATTATTTCTATTGAAGCCCGGTATTTCCGGGCTTCTTATCTTTCAAAATCGTGAAGAGTCCGGCGATTTAAATCGGCCAGAGTAAGCTTGTAATCTATCAATGCCCTAAGGGAATTTAACTTTGTATTGGTTAAACGCAGCTGCTGCTGGGAAAGATCAAAACTGGTAATGTTTCCGTTCTTAAATCGCTCAACCGATATATCAAACCCTTTCTGAGCCACATCCACACTTTTACTTAAAACTTCAACTCTTGATTTAGCTGCGGTAATTTTATTTAAGATTCCGGTAATTTCCTTGCGGATGGTAAGCTCCTGATTAACCGCATTCAATTTTGCTAATTCATAATTGGCAAAGGCAGCTTCCGTTTCCAGATCATTTTTGTTCCAATCCCAGATAGGTAAAGAAAGTGTAAAAACCACTCCTCTGTCCTCAGCAGGATTGCGGAATATCTTATATACTTCATTATCATTCTTGTTAATACCGTAATTGGCTGTGAGCAGTCCGGTTATTGAACCACGGGAAGATATTTCATCAAGAGAAAATTCACTCAGCAGTATATCCGCTTCTGCATTTTTAATCTCCGGTCTGTTGTTCAGTGCAGCCGTTATCGCTAATTCAGAATCAATGTTTACGGAAGTAAAACTGATTTCTCCGGATGGTTCAATATCCTCTTCCAATGGTAAACCAATCAGCAACTTAAAATTATCTTTTAATTCTGAATACGTATTCTCAGCGCTCAATTGGTCATTTTGTGCCGAGGCGAGGTCAACTTCCAACTGAAGCTTTTCCACTTCCGCTATAAGACCGGCTTTAAACTTATTTTCTGCAGTTGAAAAGGAGAGAGCATTTTGGCTGACGGTTTCTTCAGCAATTTCCAGCTGCCGTTTTGCCTGATACAGATTGTAAAAAGCAGCGGAAACATTATAAACCATTTCTGATTTTGCACGCTGATAATTACGCTCTGATTTTTTCAGGTTAATTTTTGCACGCTCTAAGTTTGCCTTAAGATTGTTAAAGCCGAATAACGGCTGACGCAGGCGGAAGGAAAGATTAGAATAATAATCCCTTGTCAAGGGGCTCGTTCCGCTGAACTGATCCCTGCCAAAAAGCGAGCCAACCAATGAAAAGGTACCGTTGCTGAAAATCAGCGGCTGCGTAAAAAACAGCCGGGTTTCGACTGTTGTGTTACCGACTTCGTAAAATTGCTCGCTGCCTGTTTCTGGATTAAACTGGCTCTTCAAACTATTTGAATAACGCGGTACATCAAACTCCATTTCAACAGAAGTACGCAGCCCCATTTCCACAGCTTCCAGATTCCTCTGGGAATTTTTCAGGGCCAGTTCAGAAGAAAGAATGGTATAACTTTTTTGAAAGGCAGTTTCCAGAGCAGCTTCTAAAGTAATTTGCTTTTGGGCAAATAAGCTGCAGGTAAAAAACAATATATACAACGGAGCCGGGATCGGCCGGAAAATTTTTATAAACTTATTCATATCTGAGTGCTTCAATAGGATCTTTATCTGCGGCCTTTTTAGCGGGATATATACCAAAAATTATTCCCGTAGCGGCAGAAACAAAAAATGCAGTGATAACGGAAAAAACAGATATTACCGTTTTCCATTGGGCATAAGTGGATATTGCGGAGGTAAGGATAAATCCGAGTATTATACCGAGGATTCCGCCGGTAATGCTGATTAAGATTGCCTCATAAAGAAACTGATACAGCACATCATTGCGGGTTGCACCAATGGCTCTCCGGATGCCTATTTCTTTTGTCCTTTCCAGGATATTTGCGAGCATGATATTCATAATACCTATTCCGCCGACAAGCAGAGATATACCGGCTATGGCACCCATCACCACATTAAATATCCTTTGTGTTTTCTGCTTTTGTGCAAGCAGTTGTTCGGGTAATATCATCTCATAATCTGCAACACCATAATGCCGGCGGTCCAGAATTCTTTTTATCAGCTCGGCGGCTGAGACCAGTTGTTCGGAATCATTCACCTTGACGGTAAGCTGGTCCACGGAAATTTTGTCGCGCACACTCACCGCGTTATCATCATTGTTGCGCCCTCGTCTGCGGCCCATTCCACCGCCGGAATTACCATTCTCCTCCGGAATTTCTTCCAGTTTGTTTGCCATTGTGGTAAAGGGAATATATATATCATTGTTAAAATCCCGCAGCCCGAAGCTTTTCATTCCGGATGAAGATATATTTTTGGGCGAGGTTATACCGATTACAGTAAACCAAGCCATCCCGATTTTAATTTTTTTCTTTATGGGGTTTTCAAACCGGAAGAACTTTTCCTTAATACCGCTGCCGATAACACATACATTGGCAGATTGTTCAACATCGTAGTCCTTAAAAAAGCTGCCGTCAAGGAGTCGTGCATTAAAGGTAACCGGGTATTCTTCCGTTGTGCCGATAATCTGCATATCTTCAGCATACGATTTATAGGCAACACGCAGCGTCAGATAACGTGACGGAGTAATGGAAACAACAAAGGGATTAATTTCCCGTATAGCTTTGGCATCTTTAAGAACCAAGCCGGGGGAATAGACTGCTTTGGCTCCGGGTGTCTTTTGCGGATTATCAACTCTGTTGATAATAATATTATTGGTGCCAAGCATTTCAATCTGCTGCAATGTCTCAACGCGGGCGCCCTCCCCTATAGACATCATAGCGATAACCGCGGCAACACCGAAAATAATGCCCAGCATTGTGAGCCCCGCCCTTGTTTTATTGGCAAGCAGCCCGTTGACGCCGAGTTTTAATATCTCTATCCTTTCCACAACTTATTCCCCGCCGGCTGCCGATTCACCGGAGTTTTCCGCTGCGGGCGTTTCTTCCTGAACAGTCGGGTCACGCAGAGCTATCTCATCTCCCGGCTTCACCCCTTTAATTACGGTGATGTAATCTTCGTTTTTTTCTCCCAGCTGTACTTCCTCCTCATAAAATCCGGTGCTGCCCTTGATATATACGATATTCTTTCCGTTTTTCTGGAAAACACTTTCCTGCGGAATATATACCATATCAGGTATTTCATTAATGATAATCCGGTTGGATGTGGTCATGCCCGGTTTCAGTTTTTCTGACTGCAGATTAATATCCACAGCTATCTCGAACACTTTTACATTTGAGTTTCCGTCACGTGCTTTGCCGAGTGATGCCACTGAGGCAATAATACCGGGGAATGTGCTATCCTGAAAAGCATCCAGCTTTACATCAACCTTCAGTCCCTTTTTGATGCGGCTGACATCAACCTCATTCACAAAAGTGATACTCTGCATTTCGCTTAAATCCGGTAGCGTAATCAGCGTCATCCCCTGCCATGGAGTATCGCCGATGGCGATTTTTCTTCCGGTACTCCAGTTGTTTTCATAAACAACAAGACCCTCTTTGGGAGCAGTTAATGTTAACTGTGCAAGATCTCTTTCAGCACGCTGTAAATCGGATTTTTTTTGCTGGACGTCTATATCAACATTGTTCATTTCCGATTTTTGTACAATTTTTTGTGAAGCCAAATCCTGCTTGGCTTTCAGGAAGGAGAGTTCATTCCGCTGATGCTGAAGTTTAGCTTCCTGCTGTTTAATTTCTGCTTCAAACTTCATCTGCTCTAAGTTTAATTTGGAAAGTTCGTAGGTTAACTCAGCACTTCTCAGATCGGACTCTAACCTGGTCATCTGGCTTTTATGGCTGGCTGCCATTTTGTCTTTGTTCGATTCAGCTATTTCCAGGCGGCTTTCTGCTTCACGGAGATTATTCAATGCTTCGGTGGGGTCAAACTGTACAACGGTATCTCCGGGGTTTACATAGCTCCCCTCCTGAATCAAATATACAATTTTCAGATTTCCCCTCACTCTTGGTGAACCTATGGAGACAGCATTCTTTGCTGTGATCTCCCCGCTTTCCGTTGTTGTAACCAAAAACATGTCCTTCTTTACCTTGTAAAGCGGAATTGAGGAATCCACTCCACCTATTGAGAAGTACAGGATAAAGAAAATAACAAGGAGGAGAACAGCGCCGGCTGCAAACAGAGTGCGTTTATTTTTAAGGGGAGTAAAAGGGAATTTTATATTATTAAGGAAGCTCTTGGATTGTGCTTTTCCGGACTCAGCAGGTATTTCTGTATCAGTTTGGCTCATGTAAATTTGCAGAAAGTAAATAATAAATGTATCTACTTTTTAGACTAAAATAAAGGTATAAAGTTGTGTTGATGAGTAGTTTTATATCCTGTTCAAAAGTGCAACAGCGGGATATACCTCCTACCTGCCTGATGAGGCAGTAAACTTTTTATATCCCATCTGTAAAAATCCGGCTGCAAGACCGCAGATAATTGCTGATATAATCCCAAGCGAGGCAATATATATCCTTGGATTTGTTCCATCAGGCAGCTGAGAAGGCATCCCCTCACCGCCGGCAACATCAAAGGCCAAAATCTTAACCAGCACGGAAATGATATATGCTGAAAACCCTGCTATTGCTGCGTGTATAAATTGTTTTTCTTTAATCCTTTTGGTAACAACTGCCGCAGTAAAAATCCAGATAGCAAACCAGAACATCCAGACAAAATCGGCATGCAGCCCGAGTATTTCCGCAATACCCGGCAGCATTCCTATTAAGGAAATATTAATCAGAAGCTTTGTGTTTAAATCATTCAAACAGGAAACCCGGTGGCAGCTTTAACTCTTTTCATTTGTTCATAATGCCGTTCAGCATGAGTTACAAATATATCAAAAACTCCGCCCAAATTGAATCTGGCAAATGAAGCAGCCGGTGAGCTCATTTTTAACTTTACCAGGTTATATGCTGCACCCTGCTTCATAAATTCAGAAATTTCTTCACAATTCTTCATATACCGGGTAAGTGAGTCTTTACCAAGTTTACTTTTTGCGGGAATAAAGACACCCGGTGAAGGCATTTTGGGCCCGTTTGGTTTGAGTGACCAAATCAGAAAACGAGCTGCCAAGTTTGTTTGATAATCTTCCGAAGGTGTTCCCCGATCGTCCGACTCCAGGAGTTTTTTTATTCCGGGGAAATAAGTGGAATTTGCTGTTGTAAGGTGCTCCAATACTTCCGCAATACTCCATCTTTTAGCCGAGGGTTTAAAATTCAGCTGATCTTCCGAAAGAGATTCAGCAAGTTCTTTTATCTTATTTGTAATTGACTGATGTCTCGCAGAGATGCCGTCTAAATATGCTTTTTGGTTCATGGTACTCTTTTTAAGGCAATAGTCCGTGCCCCCTTTATAAGGGGACACGGCACAATTTGTTTAATCAGGAATTGGAATGCAACCCTACTTTATTCCCCTCGGTATCCATAATAAAAGCGAAGTACCCAAACTCAGGAGTAATCTCCGTTTTAGGAACCAAAATGGCACCTCCCGCTTTTACAACACGGCCAAGTGCATCATTAAGATCCGGATCGCAGTTAAGATATATCTGAATGCCGTTTGATGAAGGGGTATATCCGTCACCTTTGACTACGGCACCTGAGACACGGCCCTCCGGCATGGGCATGAATCCCATATCAAAGCCGCCCATTTTATCCTTATATATCTCAATATCCAGAACCACCGAATAAAATTCGCATGCGCGTTCAAAATCCGTTGCAGGAATTTCGAACCAATTGATCATATTTTTGTCTTGCATATATATCCTGATTTATTGAATAAATGTGTTAATACCAAAAATGAAATTGCAATACGACAGAGTTTTTCTTGGTTGGGTCATCTGCCATAAACAGGCGGAACTGCGGTTTAATTTCCATGAAGCTCCAGGGAAAGTAATCCACACCCACCACTAAATGTGAAGTCACATCACCTTCGCCGTCGGCACTTCTGTCATAATAATCGTAACGGACAACTGCATCCAATCCTCGTTTAATCCTGTAGGAAAGTTCCACCATCATTGCATTGGAAGTGGTATCGCTAAATCTGTAATCAGATGCAACATCGTACTCAGCAAGAAGTGTAAGATCTCCAATGCCGAGTCCTAAAAATCCTCCTGCATAACTGTAATTTCTCCAGCCGGCGCCAGCACTTACCTTATGGGAAGCATAGTTTGCACCAACAAGCAGATTCAAATTATCACTCAGTTCCCTTGTCACTTCAACTCTGGCTGTGTAATTAGGGTCTTTTGAAAATGGTGCAGAAAAAACAGTTCCGCTCGGCTTACCGGCACTAATTGTAAGAAATGCGATTTCGCCAAAATAGTAACCAAGTTCGATTCCTGTTTCAACATATTGCGGGGCATAGATAAATCCACCGTTACTCGTATGAGTAAAACCCATATCTCCGCCGCGTGTATAAGCGGTATGGTCATCTAACCTGATACCATAATTAGGAGAAAAAATACCTGCTTTTAAATAACCACCGTTTGGGAGCAGATTGGCAACGCCGTATGCTTCCCATATACCCGCAACAAAATCATTACGCGCATATAAATTCAGTTTTTCGCTCATTTCAGCATTCAGGTAAAGCGAGCCGGTCATATTCTGAAAATCGGAACGGCCTTTTTCCTGAGAATAGAGGAATTGGGTACGGAAATCCAAACCATATGAGACATTACTGCCAATTTTGTTACTGACCTCAGCTGCATCATCTTCACGGTCCATTTTCCACATGGAAAGGTTATTTTTACCCCATTTGAAGCCCCCTTCATTACGCATAGTCCCGCCTGTCGGGTTAACATGGCAGTCAATACACTTGCCGCCGGATTTCATCGCAAAACGGGGGAGAGAAAAAGCTTCAGAACCAATAAACAGAACACAAAAAAACAGAGTAACGATAGTTCTCATGTTTTGCCCTTTTAATTTAATGAGAGTATGCTGAAACTTAGAAAAAGTATTTTTAACTTACAACATACCTTTCAACATTTAGAGATTCAAAATTGAGAAAATTTTTATTTCTGTTACTACCGCTCATCATTTTTTCACTGAACTGTAATGCAGGTGAAAATAACTCCACCGGCAGCGGGGATGTTGCCGGGGTAAAGCTGCCACCCGGATTTTCCATCTCCGTTTATGCCGATGATGTCCCCAATGCCCGGTCAATGACCCTCAGCTCGTCAGGTGTTCTTTTTGTGGGCAATCGTTCTGGCGGCAGCGTGTATGCGCTGACAGATGAAAACGGTGACTACAAAGCAGATAAGGTATATACTATTGCCTCCGGTCTGTTTATGCCGAACGGAGTTGCCTTTAAGGATGGTTCACTCTATGTGGCTGAGGTTAACCGTATTTTGCGGTATGATAATATAGAGGCAAATTTAAATAATCCTCCGGAACCTGTTGTTATACGCGATGACTTCCCCCGCGAAACGCATCACGGATGGAAGTTTATTGCTTTTGGCCCGGATGGCAAGTTATACATACCCGTTGGCGCACCCTGCAATGTCTGCTTAGAGGAGGATGAAAGATTTTCCACCATTATGCGGATGAACCCTGATGGTACAGAATTAGAAGTTTATACACACGGCGTCAGAAACAGTGTGGGTTTTGCGTGGCATCCTGAAACAGCAGAGCTCTGGTTTACCGATAACGGCAGGGATATGCTTGGCGATGATATACCACCGGATGAACTGAACAGAGCACCGCAAAAGGGATTGCATTTCGGATTCCCGCATCTTCACGGCAAAAGTGTTAAAGACCCAAATTACGGGAATGATGTTGATATGACGCGATTCACCACTCCTGCACAGGAACTGGGTCCCCACGTTGCCGCGCTTGGGATGAGGTTTTATACCGGAAACATGTTTCCCGCAGAATATAAAAACCAGATATTTATTGCCGAACACGGCTCATGGAACCGCAGTAAAAAAATCGGGTACAGAGTTACATTAGTTAAACTATCCGGCAACAATGCAGTCAGTTATACCCCTTTTGCCGATGGCTGGCTTGCCAATGAGAAGGCATCCGGACGTCCCGTTGATGTACAGGTTATGCCGGACGGTTCCATGCTGGTTTCTGATGATTACGCGGGTAAGATTT
>CAYYJL010000060.1:0-9766 GCA_964472245.1 uncultured Ignavibacteriaceae bacterium
CCGGCGCAGGAGTCTATGCAACTCACAAATCATTTCAGAGTACCTGGGAACCATTTAATGCCGGGCTTTCCTGGACCCTTGACTACAGTCTTAATGCAATTAAAAATATCAACGGAACTTTATGGATTTCTGTCGGAGGAAACGGATATGCATTCTACCGTACGGAGGGTGCTGATATTTGGACAGGAACCTATATAGCAGATATTTTACCGGAAGTAACACTGTTCCCAAGAATAACTCTGTTTGATGGAAAAGTCTGTTTTGCAGGAAGAGCCGGACTTTACACAACGAACGATAATGGCAGCTCCTGGGTTAAAATTCCGGGATTACCTGTTTCTTTTTATCCTGCAATGGTTACACATGGAGGAACTCTCTACTATGCCCCGGTTTCAGCTAATGGTACAGGCGGGGTTTATAAAATTGCAACCGGCAGTACTGAGCCGGAAGAGTTGTTTACAGCTGCGCCTTATAGCTCCGGGGCGATGGCGATATTCGAAAATAAAATCTATATGACTTCTTTTAACGGTATATATTCAAAAGATTTGATAACTACCGGAGTGGAGCCCGATATCCTCCCTGATGAATTTGAGCTTACAAATTTTTATCCTAATCCGTTTAATGGCAGCGGGATTATTACCTTAACCGTGCAGGCAGCAGGATTATACCAGTTTGATGTTTATGATATAACCGGAAAACTCATAGTCAAGAATGAAATCGCTATGGAAAGGGGAAGTGCAAAGGCGATTCCTTTTGAAAGCGGTACATTGCCTTCAGGCAGTTATTTCATCAGAGTGTCAAATGGCAGTCTATCAAAAGTTCAAAAAATAGTTTTAATGAAATAATTCCGGCGGGAAAAATATAAAATTTCGTATATTTGGAGTCGAAGTTTTGCCGGAGTGGCGGAATTGGTAGACGCACTGGACTCAAAATCCAGCGAGGCTCAAACTTCGTGCCGGTTCGAGTCCGGCCTCCGGTACAAACAAAAAAGGTCAGAGTGTTTCTGACCTTTTTTATTATATATAAACACGATCTAAGAAAGTTCTATACCAACGGGACAGTGATCCGAACCCATCACATCCGGATAAATGGCAGCTGATTTTACCCGTGATGAGAACTCTTTATTAACAAAGAAATAATCAATTCTCCAGCCGACGTTTCGGTCCCTTGCCCTGGTTACCTGATCCCACCAGGTATAGTTTTCTCCCTTGTCATTAAACATTCTGAATGTATCCACAAATCCCTTATCAACAAATTTATCCATCCAATCACGTTCTACTTTTAGAAAGCCGGAGGTATTTTCATTTTCCTTTGGTCTTGCCAAATCTATTTCTTTGTGTGCAGTGTTAAAGTCCCCGCAGATAACAAGGTTCTTTTTTTTCTTTTTAATGCCGAGTGCGTAATCAAGAAATGCTTCATAAAAATCCATTTTATACTGAAGTCGTTCAGTATTCTTTTTTCCGTTAGGATAATAGTTATTGATGAGCACAAAATCATCATATTCGGCAATGATAATTCTGCCTTCCTGATCAAATTTTTCAACGCCGTAACCGTGCAGTACTTTTTTTGGTTTCACCTTTGTATAGATAGCCACGCCGCTATAACCTTTTTTCACAACTGAAGAGGAGAAGTAGGAATGATACCCCGGTACCTCCAGCAATGCTTTGTCCAGCTGTTCCGGAGCGGCTTTTGTTTCATTGAGACAGAGTATATCAGGATTAGCAGATGCCATCCACTCAAGGAATCCCTTTTTTTGTGCTGCGCGGATGCCGTTAACATTCCAGCATAATAATTTCATCCAAATAACCTTTCTTTTTATTCCACGTGATACAGATAATTAGGCAGTTTAATTTTAATTCCGGTGAACTCGCCCCATAGGTCACTCCACTGATCACCGATACAATAGATAATGTTATATCCTTTTGCGGTCAGTTCTTTTCTTTTAAGGTCTTTATAAAATCCGGAAGTGGGGTACTTGATATTCATTTCCTTTACGATAAGAGTATCAAAAGTAGTAAATCCTGTATTAAGCAAATTATTCTTTGTTGCTTCATATTGATCGCTGTTTCTTCCTGTAATGAAAACCACAGAGGCACCTTTTTTTATGAACTCTGAGTACAATTCCAGTATCGGCTTAATAGGAATTGCAGTACCAAGTTGTACCCAATCATTCCAAAGAGAAGGAACATATCCAAAATCCATTTCTTTGATATGTGAGTAGTTAGAAAGAGTTGTTTCATCCACATCAAAAATTACCAAATCAGCAGCTGAATATTTTTTCCCGGATATCTGATTAAGCACAGAATCCCGGATTACTGCCAGGACAGAATCATGATCCCTGCTCTCATAATAAGCAGCAACCATGCTTTTTGCATCTGCCAGATTGGTTAAGCTTTGGCCAATTAACAAAAATCCCCACAGAACAAATAAAGAAAGAAACTTCATCCAAATTATCTCAAATAATGAGTTAAATTATAGCAAAATTCAACGATTCTTACCAATCTATTATGATAGAAAATAGGTAAATAGTGTGCAAATTGTTTGATTTTCAGCGATATTACACCGTTTTTGCCCGGAATAGTGAGTGATTTATTTGATATTTCTGTACAAAATGTGTTAATTTAGGATTACAATTAATTTATACTGGCGCGTTCGTCTAGTGGCTTAGGACGCCGCCCTCTCAAGGCGGAGATCACGGGTTCAAATCCCGTACGCGCTACAAATACCTTTTTCCCGGCGGAAGAAATCATATCATCCCCACGGTTCAGACAATAAGATTGCAGAATGAGATTTAAGAAACACATATTTATTTGTGAGAACAGCAGGCCGGACGGTCATCCCAGGGGTTGTTGCAGCAGCAAAGGTTCAAAAGAGTTGAAGGAACTATTCAAAAACAGATTGAAGGAGTTGGGACTTAATTCAAAAGTCAGGGCTAATTCAGCGGGATGTTTGGATGCGTGTGAATATGGGCCCACAGTAGTTGTGTATCCCGAGCAGGTCTGGTATGGCGGGGTTACAACAGCAGATATAATTGAAATAGTTGAAAGCCATATTATTGGCGGCAAACCAGTAGAACGGCTTAAAATACAAGACCCGCGTTTTTCCGGCGGAAATGATGGAAACAATAAAGAAACGATTTGACCGGATTGTTACCGGACTAAAAGCCGCTTATCCTGCAGCTCAAATTGCTATTGATTTTAAGAACCCTTTTCAACTGTTGATTTCTACTATTCTTTCTGCCCAGTGTACTGACGAAAGAGTTAATCTTGTAAGCAGGGAGCTGTTTCAGAAATACAAAAGTCCGGGAGATTTCGCCTCTGCAGACTTAAATGAGTTAGAAAAGGCCATTTTTTCCACAGGATTCTACAAACAGAAGGCCAAAAATATTAAGGAATGCTGCAGAATCATTGTTGAAAAGCACAATGGATTAGTTCCAAAGGAAATTGATAAACTGACGGAGTTGCCGGGAGTGGGGAGGAAAACCGCTGCGGTTGTGCTCGGGAACGGATATGGAATCCCGGCGATAGCAGTGGATACTCATGTTAAACGGCTTTCTAATTTGTTTGAGCTTGTTAAAACGGATGATCCGCTGAAAATTGAGTTTGCATTGATGGATTTGGCAGACAGAGATGATTGGGTAGTACTAAGCCATTTGTTCGCTACACACGGGCGGAATATTTGCATAGCAAGGCGTCCTAAATGCGGGGTGTGCTCTATTGCAAAAGATTGTCCCTCCGTAATTCTTAATTAATACTCTATTTTAGACCTTGACTGATATGTTAAATCTTGCCTATTTTGCAATAAAAAGAGGAATTCTATTTAGAGAAATTTGGTACCATCTAATAAATAAATCAGAGTATTCATCTGACATGGCTCTAAAATTTCTCTCTTTTCTGTTCGTCCTTAGTGCCGGGCTATACGCTCAACAGGATATCCGCATAATTCGCACTGCGCAGAACTCCATAACCTTTGAATACACCCCTGTCTATTCCGATACCGCATTTTTAAGTGAATCCGTCTCAATACGGCAAGTTACATTGGGAAATGGAACCATTCTTAATCCGTTAGCTCACGGTGAAAAACCTCAAATTGCAAGAAAACTTTTTGTCGGAATACCTGATGGTAAAAGTCCTTCGATTGAAATCGAACGAACAGAATTTAAAACGATAACCGGAGCGCTCCCTGTAATTTCTGACGAAGTATCAAAGATATATACTTCAAGGGATAACCAGTTTCATCAGCAGACGAAAATTACTCCTTCTGAAGACTTTCATGTATTGCTTGGTGAATCAACCATCCTGAGAGGATTGTATGCGCAGGAAATTATTATTTTCCCCGTTAAGGAATCCGGTATAGCAAAAGAAATCCAACTCCTCAAGAGTATACGAATAAAAGTTATCTTCAGTAACAGCACCGAAGAGTTTGAACCCGTTCAGGATGATATACTCAAGTCAGCGGTAATTAACTTCTCCCAGGCGGCAAAGTGGGTGAAACAACAAAGCAGATTGAATAAGCCGGCTCTCAATTCGGTTTTAAGTACCGGTAAATGGTTTAAGTTTGCGGTTTCAAAAGAGGGGATATATAAGATAACACGCTCACAGCTTTCCGCATATGGAATAAATGCAGATGTTGTAGACCCCCGGACAATAAAGTTATACAGCAATGGCGGCACCCCTCTGCCTGAAAATATGAATGCCCCCTATCCTCAGGATCCTTCAGAGATTGCTATATATATATCCGGTGAGGCAGACGGCAGGTTTGACCAGGATGACTATATACTTTTTTATGGCAGGAATGTAGACTTCTGGCAGTATTTTCCCTCTGCCCAGAAATTTCTGAGAAATGTAAACCCGTACTCAGAGAATAACTACTATTTTATCACCTCCGGAGGGTCTGCTGGTAAAAGAATGGAATCACTTGTTTTACCTGAATCCGGTTCGGCTATACCTGTAACCAGTTCAACTGCTTTTAAGTCGTTTGATGAAGATAAAATAAATATAGGTAAATCAGGAAGGTTTTTTATGGGGGATGAATTCAGCGAGTTTTCCAAAAGTAAGTCATATATGACAAAACTTGACGGGTACGTTAATACTCAGCCGATTTCATACAGGTACCGTTTTGTGAATTCCTCATCTCCTGCAATTAATCTCCAGATAACTGAGAATGCCCAGCTTATATATAATAAGTTCCTTTCCGGTTTTGGCACCGATCAATATACGTATGGAGTACCTGATACTGCAACATTCAGATTCCTCACCGCGCTTCCTGAAGACCGGTCAGTATTACGGTTTACTTATAATACTACTTCCAGTTCATCAAAAGGATATTTAGATTTTTTTGAAATCACGTACACCAGAAATCTGAGCGCGGTTGAGTCAGATGAGCTGCTCTTCTTTTCACCCAATGCAACAAATGCGTATGAGTACCGATTAACTAATTTTTCGAATTCCAGTATATATGTGTTTGATGTTACTAATTTTGCATCCGCCGGTGTAATTACGAATTCCACATATCCTTCCGGAGGAGAATTCAGATTCTCAAGAAATGAAACCTTGGGACAGGTCCGTAAATATATCGCGGTGAATTCGGCTAAGTTTATGACTCCGGGAGCAGGCACAGAAGTAAAGAATCAGGATTTAAAAGGTTTTACTGCCGGTGCCAAACTATTGATCATTTCTCCTGATGAGTTCCTCAGTCAGGCAGAAAGGTTAGCCGATTATCGTTCAGTTCAGGCAAAATATCCTGTTTCTGCTAAGACTGTCAGTATACAGGAAATATTTAATGAATTCGGCGGCGGTGTGCGTGATATAACAGCAGTGAGAAATTATATCCGCTATGCCATGGATAATTGGAGTATCAAACCGGAAAATGTTCTCTTGTTTGGAGACGGGGATTATGATTTTAAGAACATTGAAAAAGCCAATGTAAACTTCATTCCGCCGTTTGAGACTGAAGATTCATTCTATGAAATTAATTCATTTAACACAGATGATTATTTTGGCGTGGTGAATCCGGCTTCTGTATATATCCAGCTGCCTGTCGGCAGACTGCCGGTGCAGAATCTATCGCAGGCAAAAGTTATTGTTGATAAGATAATCAAATATGAAACGGGGCTTGCCAAAGGATTGTGGCGGAACACGATAACCTTAGTTGCTGATGACGGACTGACTTCTACGGGAAATGAAGGTGCGTTGCACACCGGACAGTCTGAAACCCTGACAACAAATATCCCTGCCTCCTTTGATTTAAAGAAGATATATCTGGCTGGTTATCCTACTGTGTTAACAAGTCTTGGCAGGAGAAAACCGGGAGTAAATGATGCAATTGTTAAAGCAGCAAATGACGGCACGCTTATTATGAATTATGTAGGTCATGGAAGTCCCGAGTTATGGGCTCATGAACAGGTATTTGTAAAAGATGTAACTATCCCGCAGATACGAAATCAAAATTATTTTTTCCTGACTGCAGCAACCTGCGACTTTGGTTATTTTGATAAAACCAGTGCTCAGAGTTCAGCCGAAGTATTATTGCTGAAGGAGAATTCCGGAGCTATTGGTGTATTCACAGCAACACGTCCGGTATTTTCCTCATTTAATGCATATTTGAACGAACGCTTTTACAGTGCTCTCTTAAACTCAGGCCGGGATGCAAACGGTTTGCCTCTTACTTTAGGAGCCGGATACTATACCGCAAAATTGAGTTCCACTTTGGATAATGACCGTAAATTCCATTTACTTGCAGACCCATCCATGAGATTGAACGTACCTGTACAGCCGGGGACTGTTGATTCGGTAAATGGTTTAAGCACAACCACCGTTGTTAGTATATCCGCACTGACCCCGGTTAGCATTAAGGGATATATACGAAGCCAAACGGGTGCCGTCAGGTCTGATTTTTCCGGTGAAGGAATTTTAACAGTGTATGATTCTGAGCGAAATGCACCACTCCCTGAGTTCGGCAGTAACTATACTATAAAAGAACAGGGAGGGATTATCTATAAAGGTAAAGTTTCCATCCATGACGGAGAATTCCGTACATCATTTGTTGTTCCTAAGGATATATCGTATGAGACAAAAAACGGTAAAATTCTCCTTTACTTTTACGACGATGATGAGGACGGACTTGCTTTTACCCGCAACATTTTAGTAGGCAGCGGCACAAACCCTCTTCCTGATGACGGGGCAGGTCCCCAGATTGATATATATTTTGACGATTTTTCAAATACATCCGGAAGCTTCGTACGGCCGAATTCGTCACTCATATTGCGTATTAATGACCAAACAGGAATTAACACCACGGGTTTAGGGCTTGGTCACAAGATGGAGGCAGTTTTGAATGATGATGAGGCGGCAGCAATTGATCTGTCAAATTATTTTACAGGGGATTTGGATTCCGGAGGAAAGTCAGGTGAAGTGGTTTATCAGTTTAATAATCTTTCTAACGGCTCTTATAAACTGAATGTATCTGCCTGGGATGTGTTTAATAATAACACAACTGAAACATCGTTCTTTACGGTTTCCGGCAGTACCGATCCTGAAATAGCAGAAGTTTATAATTATCCGAATCCATTTTCAACCGGTACTCACTTTACATTGCAGCATAACTATCCCTCTGCAGTGGATGTTAAAGTAAAAGTTTATACCATAGCCGGAAGATTGATTTACGAAAGGGAAGAGCTGAGTCTGACAGATAAATTTGTTAAAATTCCCTGGGATGGCAGGGACATGAACGGAGACCCCGTTTCTAACGGTACGTATCTCTACAAAATCGTGGTCAAATCTCCCGTAGGGGCAGTCAGCCGCGAGTTTTTGGGCAAATTATCAGTAATTAAATAGGTATATTGCTGGTCTTAATAATTTTACAGGCAGCAATCTGAACAAAAGATACAATTTTTATTCAATGGAGATCCTTTAATGAAGTTCGTACAAAAAATCATGGTACTTTCCCTGCTTGTTTTGGCTTTACCGGTTAAAACTTTCGGGCAAGGTGAAGCAGCAGTACCATTTCTTCTTTTGGCACCTGATTCAAGATTCAGTGCGTTGGGAGAATCCGGAACCGGTTTAGCAGATAATGCCTCCGCTGTATTTTGGAATCCTGCAGGAATTGCATTTCTTAGCGGTCAGGAATTTACATTTACTCACAGTAACTGGCTGCCGCAATTTAAGCTTGATCTTTTTTATGATTACGCTACGTACCGGAACTATATACCGGAACTTGACGGTAGTGTAACTGCAAGTATTACCTATATGAATTATGGTGAGTTTGTAAGAACCGGTGAAACCGGTCCTGAACCTCTGGGTACTTTCCGTTCATTTGATGCTGCATTAACTTTAGGTTATGCAACTAAGCTTTCTACCGATTGGGGTATCGGCTTCAATTTCCGTATAATACACAGTAATCTTTCGGACCAGCCAACTGCAGAAGAACAGGGTACCGGCGTTGCAACCACTGTCTCATTTGATATAGCAACGATGTGGCGCCCGACTTCCATGATAATTCCGTTTACGGATTATGACATGGGCAATAAGTTCAGTATGGGACTTAATGTCAGCAACCTTGGTCCTAAAATATTTTATATTGATAAAGCTCAGGCCGATCCAATCCCGACAAACCTCCGGCTTGGTTTTGCCCACAGAATTTTTGCTGATGAATACAATTCTTTAACATGGACATTGGATTTCAGCAAACTGCTTGTTAAAAAAGATACAACAGGTCAGAGCGAAGAATTTTACCAGGCACTGTTTACATCCTGGATTGATAAACCATTCAAAGATGAACTCCGGGACATTGTAACCTCATTCGGTCTCGAATACTGGTACGGTCAGCCGGGTGACTTTCTCTTTGCAATGCGCGGCGGATTTTTCTATGAAGACCCCTCATATGGCAACAGAAAATTCATGACCCTGGGTGCAGGTATCAGATATGATATATACGGATTTGATTTCAGTTATATATCAACTTCTGTCTTTAAGGACGGTGAAAACCATCCGCTTTCTGACACATTGCGTTTTACATTCCTTGTCGGCTGGGGAGCACTTCCTGAAAGCATTAAGGGATTGCCAAGAGGCCTCTAAAAAATATGAAATTCTCCAAAATCGCCTTTGCAGTAATTTGCCTGAGCCATCTGATGATGGCTCAGCAGCAAACACCGGATCTTTCTGTCTATTCTCAACGTGTAGTTGCTCCTCCCGTCAGTGGAGCAGTTAATCTAAAGATTCTTGCCGTTATGGTTCAGTTTCAGCCGGATAATGACAGAACAACTATCGGGAATGGCCAGTTTGATTCAGTATATACAAAGGATTGGGGAACGTCTATTTTAGATCCGCTTCCGCATGATTCTGCTTATTTTGCGGCACACTTGCAGTTTGCAAAAAATTATTATGCAAAAGTCTCCTCCGGAAATGTGAATATTGAATATACCGTATTGCCTCAGGTGGTAACTCTGTCTAAAACGATGCGTGAATATTCACCGCCAATCAGATCCACAGATTTTTCTTCCATGATCTCTTTTTATGAAGAAACATGGCAATTGGCTGATGCACAACATCCCGGATTTGATTTTTCCGGATATAATCTGTTTTGTGTGTTTCATGCCGGTGTGGGCCGTGATGTAAGTCTGCCCGGGAGTCTGGGTAACGAAAGGGATTTACCATCCGTATATATTGGCCTGCCAACCCTTCGTGAATATAAGGGGTCGGCATACAATGGAGTGCCTGTGAGCAATGGTACTTTCAATATTACCAACTCTATGGTTTTACCTCAGACTCAA
>CAYYJL010000061.1:0-9629 GCA_964472245.1 uncultured Ignavibacteriaceae bacterium
CATTTTATCTGTGATAGAGGCAAGGATTTGCAGGTCGGATTCCTGCGAAAGCCCGGAGTGAGCATACTTGGAAGTTCGCAATGCTTCTGCCAGGGTAAACCCGCTGAATATCTTGGGCTGCTGGTATCCAAACCATGCGAGGAAGTATATAAAGAAGGACATGGAAAAGGAAATCATGTAATCCCATTCTATACTGAAGAAGGGTGTCAGTATCAATATATAGTAGGAGGCAAAACTGATAATAAAGAATGCAAACAGTCCCGTGAGGTAGTTAAACCAGCGTTTGGTTTCCGGATTGGTTGCGCTGAGTGCCCGGTAGGACAGGATGATGATGCAGAGATATATAATCATGGAAGATATCTGCAGCCATGGCATCAACTGAACGGAAGCGGTTTGTCCCGGAATCTGCGGCAGCAGCATAAACTTTTGTTTTATTTCCGCGGGACGGAAATAATAGCGGGAGAGGTAGATGATATATACGATAAAGGGAATCAGTGCAAGTGCATCTTTTTTGCCGGGTTTATAGTTTTCAAAGACGTTCTTAAAATAGTAATAAAAGAGGGGCCCGATAAGAAACGGGAATCCGCCGCTGATGTTAGAGAAGTGAGGGAAGTAGTAAAGATATTTTGTCCAATAGAGGACGTATTCCACAAGCGTAATGGAAAAGAGGAGGAGTATAAGTGCCAGAAAGAGTTTGGCTTTGTTGCTGCGGGCGTTTTGTATGATGAGTACCAGGGAGACAAAAAAGCCCTGTACGGCGGCAAAGAGGAAGATGGTGGTCCATGAATCGAAAGATGGTTGTAAATTCATGGAAGAAAGATAGGGAAAGGGGGATAAAAAAGCGTTAATCCCTATAAGGATTTATCGTTTTGATGGAAAAAAGGATATGGATGAGGGATTGAGAAAAGTAAACGCAAGGACGCAAGGGGCGCGAGGAGTTGCAGATGGGAACGCGGATGTGGCGGATATGAATAACGCGGATCGGAGCGGATCGGAGTGCGGTGCAGGGAGATTTTAACGCAAGGACGCAAAGGGGAAACGCAAGGGGCGCGAAGGAAAATGCTGAAGAGAGCGGTTTGACTTTGGGTAGGTGAACCCGTAAGTTTAAATAGTAAATTATTAAGGATTGCCATGAAAAAGGTAATACTTGCCCTCTGTTTATCATTTTCTACTCTTTTACCGCAGGGATTCTCGGTTAATGCCTATAAGCAGTTCCTGAATGCCAATGCCGGTATAACACCGCAGCAGATGTATGGTATATATCCTGCTGGAAATTTTCTCCCGGAGATAACTCCACACACGCAGCCGATATTATTTTTGGACAGCATCCGTGCAAAGTTTGCGATTACACCGTATGAGGATTCCCTTCTTGCACGCCACGGATTTATGGTTTCCGAGCGGCTGAGCAGAAAAGCTTTCGGCGAAGCATTTTTGGAAACATATCATAAAGACCTGCCCGTATATATAAGCGCCGATGCAATCCTTCATGCTTTTCATATTTCCTACGACAGGATTTTAATGGATGTGGAACTTGGGTTTTTATTCCCCCGCCTTAAGACGATGCTGCAGAGTATTCATGCAAAGCTTCCGCAGCTGGCAGCGCAGTATGCCGCTAATCCCCTCATGACACGCCCGTTGATGGATGTTGATATATATCTGAGCGTTGCAAGAAAACTCGCGGGGCAGACGGTAACACCTTACTATCCCGGAAATGCAGGGATGATTGATTCGCTGATGACTTATATATCTAATGAACAAGCAGTTAATGTCAAATTATTTTCTAATCAGATGCGGTCGGTTGATTTCAGCCAGTTTAAACCGCGGGGGCATTATGTGCCGAGCTTTAATAACCCCGATATAGACAAATATTTCCGGTGCATGATGTGGCTGGGCCGCATTGAGCTGTATCTGATTGCCCCGCAGAACACATTAAATCCGGTTAAATTTGAGAATGTGCAGCGGCAGATAATCATGACCATGCTCTTGGATGAATTGACAGGGCTGGCCAATGCGGGGGCTGATCTGGACTTTATTGAAACAAGAATCCGTTTCTTTGCCGGCGATCAGGATAATGTAAGTCTTCCTAATATACAGGAGCTGAAAACCTCTTTGGGAGTTGTAAATGCTGCAGAGTTTACTGATTCTGTGCGTGCCGTAGAGTTTCAGGATTCATTAAAAACCAAAGAGTATGCCTGGCAGAAAATACTCTCACAGATATTATACAGAAATCCGATGGAGCCGGACTCTATAGTGCCTGCATCTGCCTTTATGCTGTTCGGGCAGAGGTTTGTAATAGATTCCTATGTTACGGGAAGTGTAGTATATGACAGGATAGCCGGAGGAGTTTGCCGGTTATTCCCCTCTGTGCTGGATCCGCTTTTTGCACTTGGGAATAATGCAGCAGGGCAGCTGCTGGAACCTGAGTTAAATCAGTATGGATATACATTAAATCTTGCTGGACTGCGTTATCTGATAGATCAGTATGACAGTGATTTCTGGGAAAGCAGCATGTATAACGGCTGGCTGAACAGTATCCGCTCCCTGAACGAGAGGAGCGAAAGTGAACATCTGCCGGAGTTTATGAAAACTGCTGCCTTTGCACAGAGGGTAGTGAATACGCAATTAACATCCTGGGCTCAGCTGAGGCATGATAATCTGCTGTATGCAAAACAGTCATATACCGGCGGAAGCATTTGTTCTTATCCGTATGTCTGGTTAGAGCCGTATCCCGAATTGTACCGCCGGCTTAAAGCTCTTGGCACGAAGGGGAAAAACTTTTTTGCGGGGAACTCATACATTTACTATTATTTTAAGGGGCTCGAGGAAATTTCCGACTCGTTATATACCATAGCTGTACAGGAAGTCACCGGTCAGCCGCTCACACCGCAGCAGCTGAACTGGCTGCGATGCATTATATATACTCAACCCGTTGGCAGCGGTACATCTCCTTATGGCGGCTGGTATGCGCGGCTGTATTACCGTGATCACGAATATGACAACAACAAAGGACTCATGCAAAATGATTTTCTCGTTGCTGACATACATACCGTGCCGACAAACTGCGGCGGGGGACATCTTGGAGCGGTTGTACATGCAGGAACCGGGCCAATAAACCTGGGTGTTTTTATTGTTGAACAGAACGGCGTTCCGGTTGCACATGTAGGGCCGAACTTCAGTTATTATGAATACCGCACGTTAAACTATTTACGTCTGACAGATCAGGAGTGGGCGCAGCAGTATTTATGGGCTGCAGCAAGACCGGACTGGGTGAATATATATCTGGCTGATTCCACAGGCGGCTCCCGCGGTGCAGGGGCTGTGCTCTTAACAGCTGTGGATGATGGACCTTCAGTTATTGTTCCCGAACATGCGATTGTAACGGCTAATTATCCGAATCCGTTTAATCCGGAAACCACGATACGGTTTACCATAGGAGGTGCACCGGGACCGGTCACAGTGGAAATTTATGATATTTTAGGAAGAAGGGTAACATCAATATTTGCTGATGTTCTTTCAGCCGGAACTTATGTGGTGAAATGGGACGGAAAAAATGAGACTGGCATCAATATGCCCTCAGGCACTTATATATACAGGATAAAGACTATGAATGGAGAAACCGCTGCTAAAATGGTCTTAATAAAATAAGGATTGGTTAACGGGGGCGGATATTACAGTGCGCGGATGGTGATCATGCTGATATCATCTTCAAAGCGGTCACCGGTAAATTTTTTCAGTTTGGAACTGAGATATTCGTTGGGTTCAAACCCGGCTGGCATCTCATTTATCATTTTGATGAGATTATCTGTGCCAAGAGCAATGGACTCAGTGTTTCTCGATTCAATAATTCCGTCTGTGATCAGCACAGCAACATCGCCGTGATTCATTTGAACCGTCACATCTTCAAATATACCGTCAGCTGAAAAACCGAGCAGCATTCCTTTAGAAGAGAGCAATTCGGTTGAATTGGCCTGCATATTTTTAACTAATATGGGAAGATCTCCGGCTCCGGAATAACTGAGCATATTTTCTTTGTTATTAATCATGACAACAGAAAGAGTTACAAATACCTCAGAGATTTTGGAATCCTGATAAATAGATTTGTTAACCTTTGTGAGTATATCCTTTGGGCTGAATTTTTTTGCATCCTCAAGTGCACTGCGTATAGCACTGCGCACGTAGCCGGCATATGCAATCGCAAAATACCAGGCGCCCCATTTTTTGCCCATGACATCTCCAAGAATAATGGCGACATTATTATCATCAAGAGGAAAATAATCAATAAAATCCCCGCCGGGAACACCCTTAAAAGGAAGATGCCAGTGTTTTATTTCGTATCCGGTAAATACGGGTGCATAATCGGGCACCACTTTCACGCGCATATTATCAGCTGCGCGGTGAAGTTCAGATACAACTTTTTGCCGCTCCTTGCCAAGACTTTTAATAATGGCTGAAACCTTTGCAACAACCACACGCGGGCCTGCTGTTTTCAGCACATAATCTGCAATACCCAGGTCATATCCCTCAAGAATATCTTCCTCCCCGCCTTTAGAAGTCAGGAAAATAAAAGGAATGGATTTAAGGTCGGAGTCTTCCAGCAGAAGTTTTCTGAATTCAAAACCATCCTGTACGGGCATCATAATATCCGATATGATAATATCCGGCATAACCTCCCGTGCAAGTTTAAGGCCTGCAGCAACTCCGTCTGCAACGCGGCAGTCGAACCCGGCTTTTTTCAGATTGTACTGAAACAATTTAGCGAGGGAAAAATCATCATCCACGAGCACAATCTTTGCAGTATCTTCCTGAACATCTGCAGCAGCAGGTTTTTTTGCACCGTACTCTTTATATATATCTGCTCTTCTGATTAATGACTGAACTTTAAGGATAAGGTCCTGTACATCAAAAGGTTTAGTTATATAATCATCACCGCCGACACGCAGAGCTTCTTCTTTATCAGCCATGCTGCTTTTTGCTGTAACAAAGATAAAGGGGAGCACTCTGTATTTTTCATTTTCACGGACTTTTTTGCAGAAGGTGAAACCATCCATCTCTTCCATGCCGACATCGCAAAGAACCAAATCAATTGGCTCGGAAGCGAGCAGGGTAAAACCCTGTTTAGCGCCGTCTGCTTCAAATACCGTATACCCTCTTTTCTTCAAGTGAAAAGTGAGCAGTTTGCGGACGGTAAGATCGTCATCAATAAGGAGGAGGTTTTTGGCTGCTGCCAGATCCATATAGCTTATTACCGGCTCATTCTTACGCCGAAACTTTTCAGCGCTGATTCTTTATCTGAATGTGCTTCAAACACTCTGTACATTCTGGTGAGTTCAAACATGGAGTGTACTGCCGGCTGAAACCCGATGAGTTTAAGATCACCGCCGAGTGCAGTAATTTTTTTGAGGGAAACAACAAGCGCTCCCAGGAATGTGGAGTCAATAAACTCGCAATCACTCAGATCTACGATAAGTTTTTTTGTGCCGCTTTCAATTTCTGCGGTAAGAAGTTTTTTAAATTCTTCCGCATCCTTTAATGTTGCCCTGGTGAGCTGTACGCTCTGAACCACAACATCGGCAAACTGTTCTCTGCCAAAATCCATATATATAACCTCAATTCTTAGCTTTTGGATTCATAATCACCGGAATTAATTCCGTATTTTTCCATCAGCCGGTAGATTGTTGCTCTGCCGAGCTGAAGTTTGCTGGCTGCCTCCATAATATTGCCCTGAGTAATACGCAGGGAATTTCTGATGGCCTCCTCTTTGATTTTTTCAAATGGAACAATAATATCATCCCCAAATATACTACCGGAGGACTCAATTTTCCTGTCTTCTACAGCACTTCTGAGATGAATGGGGAAATCTTCCACATCCACCATCTCTTTTTCTGCCAGGATCAGGGAGCGCTCAATGGTGTTTTCCATTTCACGGACGTTACCCGGCCAGTCATATTCATACATGAGTTTGAGTGCTTTTTTGGTAAATCCTTTGATAGATTTGCCAAGTTTCTTATTAAAATGAGTAAGAAAAGCATCTGCGAGCACCAGGATATCGCCACGTCTCTGACGCAGAGGCGGTATATATATAGGGAAAGAATTAAGCCGGTAGAAAAGGTCTTCGCGGAACTCTTTCTGTTCCACAGCTTTTTTCAGGTCCCTGTTGGTTGCAGAAATGATGCGCACATCTGTAGTAATAAGCTCGTTTCCGCCCACTCTTTCAAACTCCCGCTGCTGAATAACGCGCAGCAGTTTTGCCTGCAAGGTCATTTCCATTTCCCCAATTTCATCCAGGAAAATAGTTCCGCCATTTGCAATCTCAAATTTACCTAATTTTTTCTGATGTGCACCGGTAAAACTTCCCTTTTCATGCCCAAAAAGTTCACTTTCGAGCAATTCCCGGGGGATACTGGCACAATTCACCACAATGAAAGGTTTATCCTTCCTTATTCCATTAAAATGGATCGCTCTTGAAATTAGTTCCTTACCGGTTCCGCTTTCTCCGTAGATCAGAACCGTGATATCATTAGTGAGCACCTTAGTAACCATCTTAAATACGTCCTGCATTTTGCCATCTGCGGAGATGATATTGCTGAAACTGTATTTGGATTTAACGGTTTCTTTGAGGGACTGCAGTTCCTTTACTAATTCATAATTCCTGATAGCATTTTTAATAGCCGGTTCCAGGCGCTGGGCGTCAATTGGTTTGGGGAAGTAGTCGTAGGCACCTGAGCGTACTGCTTCTAATGCGACCTGGACGCTGCCTTGTGCAGACAGCATGATGACAGGCAGATTTTCATCAAACTGCTTTACCCTTTTAAGGATTTCGATACCGTTCAAGCCGGGGAGCATGATATCCAAAAGAAATAAATCCGGCCTATCGCTCAGTTTTTGCAGGGCTTTTTCTCCATTTTCAAAAACCTCGGCATCGTAACCCCACTTATCACGCACCCAGTACAGGATAAGACGGGAGATTGAAGGTTCATCCTCAACGATGAAAATCTTTGCCACTTAATCAGCTCTTTGTTTTATTATTGGTAATTTTATCACAAACGTAGAACCATTATCTTCTTCACTGTGTACGGTAATGAGCCCTTTATGCAGATCAACAATTTGTTTGGTGAGTGCAAGACCCAAGCCGGTACCGGGAATTTGCGACCCCGGGCGGCTGACACGGTAAAATTTCTGGAAGATAAATGGGATATCATTTTTTGGGATACCGATTCCGGTATCAGAAACAATTACTTCAATTTCCTTGAAGAATGATTTTATAAAAAGTGTAACCCTTCCGTCTTTATCTGTAAACTTGACCGCATTAGAGAGAAGATTATCAAAGACGCGGGCCAGTGCTGATTTATCTGCATAGAGAAGAATTTCACCTTCTGGAATTTCATGAGTAAAGTGCAGTCTTTTCAATTCTGCCTGCCTGCTGTAAGAAGTAAGTATCGGTGCAAGAAACTCATCAAGTTTAAAGTACTCTCTGCTGAGGGTTACGTTGCCTTCTTCCATTTGAGAAAGATCCAGAACGTTATTAATCAACTTGGAAAGGCGTTTAGCTTCATTGAGAATGATGTTGTTAAACTCCGTGCGCATTTCCACCGGCATTGCGGGATCAGAATCAATGGTTTCTGAAAAGCCAATAATAGAAGCAAGCGGTGTGCGCAGCTCATGAGATATATTAGAGACAAAATCATTTTTAAGGCGGTTAAGTTCTTCCAGTACGGATATTTTCTGCCTTGCACGGTCGCGTTCAATACTGATAATGCGGTTTGCTTCAATCAGTTTATTGTTAAGATCGCGCATTTTATCCTGATCCAATGATCGGGAAGTAACGTTTCTGCCGATGCCCAGAACGCCTTCCGGTTTACCATCCGAAGAAGCAACCCGAGCATTAATTTCAAAGATGATGGTTTTGCCGTATTTACTGAGGAATGATGATTCAAATGTTACAATTTTTTCTGTTTTAACAATCTCACTGAAGGAGCGTGCAACAGCGGCTTTTTTATCTTCTGAAACAAATTCAAGAAAATGTTTGCCGGTGAGTTCCTCCGGTATATACTCCAGTGCCAGTGCACCGTTGGCATTAATCAGGATAAAGTTACCGCGGGCATCAAGGATGAAGATTAAATCTTCCGCGGTTTCAAAAAGTTTCCTGAGCCGTTCTTCTGAAACTTTTAATGCACCGGTTTTTTCTGATAACGCTGTTATATCACTGAGAAAATGCTCATATATACTGCTTCCGTTAACCTGCCTGCGGTGAATGACATGAAGCCAGGTTTTTTCTTTGCCGGCAAGATTTATTTTGTGGGTGAGCTCTGCCTTGCCATCCGGAGCAAGTTCGGCATATACATTACGCAGACTCTGCAATGATGCAGGGTTTAACATTCTGAGCAGGCGGAAAAGAATTTTATCCGGCGGAAGTGCAGGATAAAGCAGACTGAGCGAGGGGGAAACAGTTATCCTCCCAGATTTGCTTTCCGGGTACACAAAAAGGGAAAAAGCATCCACTGCCGAAGCGGGCAATGCCTGTACCGCCTCAACCGGAATTTCTGCTGACTCTCTGGTTTTTCTTCTCTTTTTTACCCCAATACCCATTGCGTATATTAGTTTATTCTCAAAATAGTACACTAAAATAACTAAAAAAAGAGTAAAACATAGTGGAATGAGAAATATATCGGCACGGAAAAATTATAGTCCGGTTTTAAGAGAGAAATCTCCCATTTTTAGCGGCATAAGCCGCATCATCTCATGGCTTCCTCTAAAACGCCCCACCAGCCGTAATTGATGATGTGGACAATGTCAAAAACCATCAGCCCGTCCGTTTTTTGGCGGCACATTTTAACTGCCCGGATAAACTGCTCCGGGAATCCTTTATACTGCTCCACATACAGGCCGCCGATAACGGGCACTGCCCCTGCAACCACCTTCATGGCAATTTCAGCTGAACCTTCCACGGAATACCAATACTCCTTGGTGTTACCCATTGCCGCCTCACCCCGTTTGATATTTTCCTCATTAAGTGCCTCAACTTCCTCCTTGGTAACTTCAAAAAAGTAGCAGCCGGTGGTATAAAGGTCCAGAAGAGAGGCGTATCCGAAGTTTTTGTATTCAGGCGTAGCCCAGCCGAATTCCAGTGACGGGTCATAGGATTTATCCGCCCAATTGACACCTACCTCATAATAGAGCGGATACCAGGCACCGGTATAATCTCCAAAGAGAATAGAGGGATTAATCTTTTTAACTGCAGCGCGGGCTTCCTCAAAGAATGTATAGATAACGGAAGCACGCCACTCCAGCCACTTCTTGTAGTGTACACCGGGAATGCGGATGCTTTTTCCTTCATCGGTGGATTTATAGGAGTATATATCGTCAGGAAAGTTTTGAATTTTGCTGCCGAGAAAGTTTTCAAACTCACGGCGGGAGAGCGAGCTGAAATCCGCGCCAATGCCGTCGTAACGGACGCGGTCCAGAATAATGCCGTCCAATGAGGGGAATAGACGAACCACCTCCTGTATAATATTCAGTTCATGCATGCGTACTTCCGGATGAGCGGGATTGGTCATTGCCGAGTATTTATGCTTCATGGAAGAGATGGGTATAAAGCCGGAGTCAGTGTAATTAATAGACTGCCAGTGCGG
>CAYYJL010000062.1:0-9438 GCA_964472245.1 uncultured Ignavibacteriaceae bacterium
GGCATTTGCACGGGTGACAATATCCAGCAAGTCAAAATAGCCCTTGGTGCCGATGCCGTTTTGCGGGAGCGGCAGCGTTCCTAAAGCCCTGCCGATATATTGTGTGAGGCAGAGGGTCCATGCCATTTGGCGGTCATGTTCCTCAGGAGTCATACGCAGGATTTGCAGCGATGCCCGTCTGAATATATTTTCCAGATATATATACGCGCGTGAATGTTCATGCTGCGGGGAAAGGACAATCTGTCTGCCGGTCAAGCCGTCTGTGGTGCTGTCCGGACCGAACAACGGGTGTGTGCCAATGATTTCATTTTCGGGGAAAGCGGAACGCAGCAAATGTACAGGGTATTCCTTGACAGAACATAAATCTACAAGTACATGATGCACACGTACCAGCGGTGTAATTTGCTCACACAGGGCTTCCAGTGAAGAAATAGGTACTGCAAAAAAGAGATACTCAGCAGAGGCAACGGTATTGCTATCCGGGGCAGTTAGCCCGGTTATGGCGGGGTCATAAACAGCAAAATCGAAACTTTCGGAAAAATATTTTTCAAAAAGTTTCCCGAATCTCCCATAACCAAAAAGCACCGCTTTTTTAATAAAACACCTGAAATTTTAATAAATATTGCTAAAAATAGCCAAAATCCGGCAAAAATCAGATTTATTTGTTAACTAATTACCCGCCCGGAAAATGAAACAATCGGGAAAAATATTTGTGCAGGACTTGACAAAAGAAAATATTTTTACAATTTTCCGGTAAAAGTTTTACATAATTTATTAAAATTGTAAATAAGATTACACATTGAAGCGCTCAACTGTTGACATATTTCTTGACCTGGTGACCATTAATGCACTCTCCTGCGAAGAAAAGCCGGTTGCTGATTATATCAGGAAGCAGCTGAATCGGCAGGAGTTCAGCATCGTTGAGGATGGTTCTGCGGGGAAAACAGGAAGCAACACTGGAAACATTATTGTCCGCTATAAGAACGGCGGTAATAAGGTATTACTTTCCCACATGGATACAGCACGCCCGACTAAGGAACTTGTTCCTGTAGTCAGAGACGGAAAGATATCCGGCTCCGGCGGAACAATTCTGGGTGCGGACAACAGAGCAGGGTGTGCAATCTTGCTTTCTGCGGCACTAACCGTGGCAGATGAATTCCCTGAGGCCCCGGGATTTACCCTGGCATTTACAACCTGTGAAGAAACGACACTGGGCGGCTCAAAAAACCTGGAAATAAACGGAAGTGTATCCAGAGGATTTGTATTTGATTCCTCACATGAACCGGGCAGGTATATATATTCTGCCTGCGGAGCAAAGAGGATATATATAGAAGTGCTGGGCAAGGCGGCACACTCCGGCATTGAACCGGAAAAGGGGATTAATGCGGTATATCTTACAGCACAGGCGTTAAGCAAAATACCGCAGGGGCGGATAGATGAAGAAACCACACTGAATTTTGGAACCATCAGCGGAGGCAGTGCAATTAATGTAGTGCCGGAGAAAGTAATCCTCCATGCTGAGATACGTTCATTTGATATCAACCGTATAGAAGAAGAAACTAAAAAAATAAAAAATATATTCGAAACAGAAGTAACTAATGGCGGCGGAAAACTGGTCTTCCGGGATGAGTGGGATTTTGTCCCCTACACTATTCCGGAATCATCCGCAGCAGCATTTGAGATAGAAAATGCTATCAGGAGTGCGCAGCTTGTGCCGGAAAAGGTTATCTCCTTAGGCGGGAGTGATGCAAACTCACTTAATGCTAACGGGATACCCTCCGTGAATATCGGTATAGGCGCTAAAAATCCCCACTCTGATGACGAATATATTATGACAAAGGATTTACTGAAGGCAGCCGAAATTGCTGTTGCCTTGCTCAGAGGATAAGTTTTCTCTTTCCTGAGAGGAAACCGATGCCCGTAATACTGCGTGTGTAAACGCATAAATAAAACTCTATCTTAATACGGAAACAGAATGCGAACTTTTCTCATATTTCTACTATGCACAACAGCTTTGTTGTTTGCCGGTGAAAAAGGCTCTCTGGTAATTATCGGTGGCGGAGACCGGCCGGATTATGTGATGCATAAAATTATGGAACTTGCCGGCGGTAAAAATGCAAAGTTAGTTGTTATCCCAAATGCAAGCGGAGAACCTGTTGAAACAGCAGAGTATCAGGTAAACGGCCTGAAAAAGCTGGGATACGAGAATATTTTTTATATATATGGAAAAAATGAGAATCTGGATACTCCTGAAAATCTTGCAAAGCTTGACGGGGTGACCGGTGTTTTCTTTTCCGGCGGGGACCAGAGCCGGCTGACTGCCGATTTGCTTGGAACAAAGTTTCTCGCAAAAATACGCGATATATACAAGAACGGCGGGGTGCTTTCAGGAACCAGTGCCGGCGCAGCGGTGATGAGTAAAATTATGCTGACGGGCAACGAGCTTGTGAACAAAGATTCCACTTCAGCTTATATCACCATAGAAAAAGGAAATGTAGAAACAGTTGAAGGATTCGGCTTCCTTGAAAATGTTATTGTAGACCAGCATTTTATCAAACGGAAAAGATATGCACGCCTTATGACCCTGGTGATTGAAAACCCGAAGCTTATCGGCATTGCCATTGACGAAGCCACATCCATTGTTGTGCGGGGCGGTACCACTTTTGAAGTTTTGGGCGAAAGCCAGGTTTTGGTGATGAATGCAACCGGTGTAAAAAATGTGAGACTGGACAAGCATAAAAATTACGGAGCGGACGGAATCGTGTTCGACCTCCTGATTTCCGGCGACCGGTATGATATAGCAAAGCGGAAGAGAATATAGTAATGTTTAAAAAAGCACCCAACACCTATTTAATCATCTTCGCTCTGCTGATAATCACAGCAGCGTTATCCTGGATAATTCCGGGGGGTGAATACGATACCGTTCTTAAAAACGGAAAGAATGTTGTTGATGCTAATTCCTTCCGGTATATAGAGAGTCACCCACAGGGACCGATGCAGATACTCACTGCACCGATACGAGGATTTGTACAGGCGGCACTGATAATCGGGTTTGTATTTCTTGTTGGCGGTGTGTTTTCAATCTTTCAGAAAACGGAAGCAGTTGATTCTGCCATAATGGGCATTACTCATGCCTATGATAGATACGATTTTCTAAAGCCACTATTAATCCCTCTTTTTGTAACACTGTTTTCACTTGCGGGAGCAGTCTTTGGCATGAGTGAAGAGGTTATACCATTTGTGCTGATTTTTATACCGTTGTTCATCCGGCTCGGCTATGATACAATTACGGGAATTGCAGTCCCCTTTGTGGGTGCAGGTGCCGGCTTTGCGGGAGCATTCCTGAATCCATTTACCTTAGGTATTGCACAGGGAATATCTGAGATTCCGCTATTTTCCGGAATCGAATACCGCTTGTTTGTCTGGTTTGTTGTTACGCTGGTTACCGTAATATTTATTGTGCGTTATGCAGAGAAAATCAAAAAACACCCGGAAAAAAGTATTACCTATGCAATGGATCAGGAACGGCGGAAGGAAATTAAAAAAGGGGAACCGGAAAGTTTTTCTCAGTTGACCACGCGCCATAAAATTATTTTAATATTCTTTCTGGCAGGACTCGGCGTTATTATATACGGAGTGCTGAAACTTGAATGGTATATAGAAGAGATTGCTGCAGTGTTTTTAATCACCGGAATCCTGATTGGCATTGCAGGAAAATTATCGGGAGACGAGATGGTAACTGCGTTTATCAACGGGGCAAAGGATTTGACAGGAACTGCACTCATTATCGGACTGGCGCGCGGTATTTTGATTTTAGCTGAAGACGGAAAAATCATCAGTACAGTATTATATAACCTTGCCGGAAGCATTGAGCATTTTCATCCGATAATCAGTTCTCAGGTAATGTATCTGGTGCATATATGCATAAACTTTTTTGTTCCATCAGGCAGCGGGCAGGCAGCATTGACCATGCCGGTGATGGCACCGCTTTCTGATTTAATCGGTGTCAGCAGGCAGACGGCCGTCCTGGCATTTCAGTTTGGGGATGGGTTCACCAATATGATAATACCAACATCGGCAGTAACGCTGAGCGTGCTTTCTTTGGCGAAGGTACCATGGGAAAAATGGGCACGCTGGGTGCTTCCGTTGGAAATAATATTTATTGTTCTGGCATTGCTTCTGCTGATTCCACCGTACTTTTTACAATGGCATTAAACATTCATAATCATTAAAGGATATATATCATGAAACGATTCTACATTCTATTACTTTCCCTGTTGATGGCAGTGCCTTCAGTTGTGAGCGCGCAGTCATTTGAAACGGGTTCAATGTATGTAATACTCAGCACATACGGAAGAGTCCGCGTGGGAGCTCCTGATGTTAATACACGCCAGATAGACCGTCTTTCATTCCTGTTCGCTAAGACCAGAACGGAAGTTTTTGATTATCAGGAAGATGCTGAAAATGAAGTGCCGGCTGCTACGGTTTCTCCTGCAACCTGGGGAGATTTTGAAGCTTCAGTGGGCATCAACCATACCTACTCAAACAGACCGCCCGTTGTTTCAGCAACGGTTAATGCATACGGTTGGACCGGGGGCGCATATACCATTGTTAAATTTAAGGTAAAGAATAACGGTACCGATACATACAACGGCATAATGGGTTTTGAAGTGATTCCACAGAATGAAGGCGTTTATGGCAATGAAACTGTGAAATATGATGCTGTAAACAAGGTGTTGATATCTTATAGAAACAGCTCTTACGTTGGTATGAAGTTTCTTTCACATGATATGACATCTGTGAAGATATTTGAATGGTATGACTCATTTCATAACGATACCCTGTTTTATGACTATATGACTACAGGCACTTTTTCTGATTCATTAGTTGCCGGCGGAGATGGCAGTGTGGCAGTAGTGGGAACTCCCGCAAGTTCATTTGCACCCGGAGATACAGTATCCGGATATATTGCAATTGCCTACGGCAGTTCACAGGCCGCAATGCAGCAGAATATGAACGAGGCAATGGAAGTTTACTCTACATTTGTGGGCGTTAAGGAAGAGATGACCGTTGCAGATAAATTTGCGCTTGCTCAGAACTTTCCAAATCCGTTTAACCCATCAACAAAAATTTCATTTTATCTCGACAAAACGGGTGAGACATCATTGAGAGTCTACGATGTACTCGGAAATGAAGTTAAAACATTAGTAAGCAGTGAAATGGAAAAAGGATACCACGAAGTAGAATTTGATGCTTCATCTTTGTCATCAGGCATGTATATCTACCGGTTGGTTTCCGGCAGCAATGTTTCTGTCAAAAAAATGACCGTATTAAAATAAATTTTCCACAGGCAGCCCCTCCATTCTGTTGGAGGGGTTTCCGTATATCCGGAGCAAATGTAAATGAGTGAACTGACCGTAAAGGATAAAATCAAGCAAAGTTATAATACGCTTCCTAAAAATCAAAAAAGAATAGCGGATTATATTTTGGAAAATTTTGATAAGATACCCTTCTACAATGTTCACGAACTCTCAGAGGCAACGTCATCCAGTGTGGCATCCATTACCAGATTTGCACAGAGAATCGGGCTGGATGGATATATTGAGCTGCGTGAAGGCATCTCAGGATTGCTGCAGAGCAAGATAAAAAACAAATCAATATTTTCACTATACGATGAAAAACTGCTTAAGGATGATACACTCACGGCGGTGGCAAACCTTGATATTAAAAACATCGGGGATACCCTGGCAATGATAGACCGTGAGCACTTTTCCCTGACGGTGACATCAATTCTGAAAGCAAGGCGTGTATATACTGCCGGGCTTGGTATATCGTATCTGCTTGCGGAGATACTGGCTTACCAGCTTGCACAAATAGGCATTGATGCAGATGTTATGAAGCACACCTGGAGCAGTTTCCCGGAAAATCTGGTTTATGCGGATAAAAGTGATTACATGGTTTTAATATCATTCCCTCCCTATTCTAAAGAAACCATAGAAACAGCTAAGACAGCAAGAGAACAGGGGATTGACTTCACGGCAATAACGGATAAACATTCGGCACCTTTCACTTTTTATACGGACAGAGTTTTAACCGTGAATTCAGAGAACATGTTATATACAAATTCCTTTTCGGCTATATCGGTACTTATTAATGCTATAGCAACTGAGTGTGCGCTAAAAAACAAAAAGAAAAGCGGCCAAATTATGGCAAGACTGGATGACCTTTCAAAGAAACTTGATCTTGTTTTGGAATAGAAACGGATTGCAGGAGCAAATTATGAATAAAATTTTAATGATACTTTTATTATGCGGCGGAGCCATGCTGCACGCGGGTGTTACCGGCAAATTAGCAGGTAAAATAACCGATAGATCCACGGGAGAACCGCTGCCCGGAGCAAATCTTCTTTTGGTTGAACAAAAGAATCTGGGCACTGCGGCTGATGTCAATGGAGAATATACTCTATTGAATATACCTCCGGGTACATATACCGTGCGTATCAGTTTTCTTGGTTATAAAACGATAACCGTTGAGAATATAAATATACAGGTTGACCGGACTACGCGGCTGGATGTTACACTCAGCAGTGAATCCATTACAGTGGATGAAGTTGTTGTTGTTGCCAAAGCGCCGCTTATACAGAAGGATTTAACCAGCACGGTTAGTACAATAACCAGAGAAAAAATAGAAGCACTGCCGGTTGCAAATTTTACGGAACTGCTTTCGCTTCAGGCGGGTGTTGTCGGTGATGGTTCTAATCTACATATACGCGGTGGAAGATCAAATGAAGTTGCATACTTAATAGATGGTATGTACGTGAAAGATCCGCTGCTTGGCGGATTGGCCGCGAGCATTAACAATGATGCAATTCAGGAAATGTCCCTGCTCAGCGGTACCTTTAATGCAGAATACGGCAATGCGCTCAGCGGTGTTGTGAATATTGTTACAAGGGACGGCTCAGAAAAATTCGGCGGAAAGCTGGAGGTAAGAACCAGTGAATTTGGTGTTGAGCGGTATTCCTCGCTGCATGAACTGAGAATTAACGGAAGCTTAGAGGGTCCGTTATGGAACAGAAGCTCCCGCTTTTTCCTTTCAGCAGAACAGGATAAGCGGGGAAGTTATCTGCCGTTTGGGTATAACAGGCAAAAAACAGTATTTGCCAAAGTATCAAGCAGTGATATAACTTCACTTAAACTTTCGTTGACTGCCCGTGGCAACAGCGGGGAGCGCCAGAGTTACAGCCATTCCTATAAATATATACCTGAACAGTATCTGCGGAGACGGAGTGACAGCTGGCAGAATACACTGACGGCTACCCATACCGTTGCCAATAACTTCTTTTACGATGTTAAAGTTTCTTACTTTAATCAGGGGTACTATTCCGGAATAAATAAAGATACTGCAGATTATCTTTCCGTCAACCAGGCGGAATATTTTGATAATATCGGTAATGGATTTGAGTTCTATTCAAAAGCAGACCCGCCGGAGGTAACCGACAGCCGTACAGCCACCATTGATGTAAAAGCGGATGCGCTGTGGCAGATCGGTTCAAATAACGAAGTAAAGGCGGGTATTCAGTATCAGAAACATGCACTTAAACTGTTTTATGTATATGATCCGAAGCGGAATTTTCCTTACAAGAATGATTATGAAACCAATCCGTTTGAGGGAGCAGCATATATACAGGATAAGATAGAATTCCCTTATCTGATTATTAACCTCGGTCTCCGTTTTGACTATGTTAACGCTAATGTTTCCTACAGGGAAGACCCGTTGGACCCGGCAGTAGTTCTGGAAGCCAAGCCAAGAAGCCAGTTGAGCCCCCGTATTGGTATTGCTCATCCGATAACCGAAAGAACCAAACTGCATTTTGCGTACGGCCATTTTTTCCAGAATCCTGATTTTCAGTATCTGTTTGAAAATAATCAGTATGACCTTAATGTGCGCGAGCCGCTGTTTGGTCAGGCAACGCTGGATGCACAGAGAACCATTGCATACGAAGTGGGAATTTCCCATCAGTTTAATGAACAAACCGCACTGCATGCTACAGCATATTACAAAGATGTAACAGGACTTATCGGTACGCGGTATTTTTTCCCCTTTGTTGACGGCAGGTACACCGGCTACACTGTATATATAAATTAAGACTATGCAAACATTAAGGGGTTTGAAGTGAACTTAGATATCCGTCCCGATAAAAATCTTTCAGGCGGAGTCACCTATACCTACTCTGTTGCAAAAGGAAGTGCTTCATCAGAAACGGAGCAGTACCCGGGCACGCAGGAATCAACCCAATTGTATTATCTGGACTTTGACAAACCGCATGTACTGAATGCATCGCTGGCGTACCAGTTAGGTGAGGGAGAAGGACCTGAAATGTTTGCAACCAAAGTTTTTGAAAACATGGATTTCAGTATCATCTTTAGAGCGGCTTCGGGTTATCCTTATACTCCGGGCGGAAGGGATATCGGGTTTGTGGTACGCAACTCCCTGCGCCAGCCCTCAACCTATGATTTGGATTTAATGATAGGCAAGGAGTTCAAAGTGTATGGAGAAAGCACACTGAGAATATTTGCTGAAATTCTGAATGTAACTGACCACAGGAATATCCTTTATGTGTACAGTGATACAGGAGAGCCGGATTTTACCAATGAAGGAAATCTCTCTGATGAGTATATGAAAAATCCGGCCTATTTTGGCCCGCCGAGAAGCATCCGTCTCGGCGCAACTGTTAAATTTTAAGAGTGTGATGAGTATGAAAAAAATTATATATATACTGTGTTTCCTGGCAGTGCTGCCATTTGCGGCAGTTGCACAGGAAAAAGATAAAGATAATGAATACCGCGAAGAAGCATTGGAAAAACTGTATGGTATAGTTGACCGGGCCGGCGGCACTCATAATGCAAGCAATATCGGCTTGTTTTTTGAAAACAGAGGAAAGCTATATCCCAGACGCCTTTCCCAGGGTCCGTCAGGTGAATTCCCAATCAACAGCGGAAAGCACTATATATACAGAATTAACCAAATGGCAGGTGTGCCCGGCAATGTGATACAGGGAAGATATACTACCAATGAGGAGTGGGAAGCAGTGGCGGGGTATAATAATCCCGAGCTTGCCAAAATTGCCTTCAGTGATGCACCGGCAACCTGGCATCCTGTAAACGGCTGGCCGTATAAGGATGCAGACGGCAATCCGGTGTTTAAATCAGACCAGGATAGCTATTGCAAATTTGATGATGCTAAAAATACAGTAGAGGTTTTAGGTATATCAGTTGCACAGACAGGTTATACATACGGTGTTAAGTTTGCGCAGAATCTGATGTTCTTTACGTATGTGATAAAGAATGAAGGCCCTAAGGATTTGGATAGTTTCTATTTTGGCATGTATCTCGATATAGATGTGGGCAATGTATCCGGCGGAACTCCGGAATACAATGA
>CAYYJL010000063.1:0-9324 GCA_964472245.1 uncultured Ignavibacteriaceae bacterium
TATATGCAGTTACGGACGCAGGTTGATAATGCATACGTTAAATTTGCAGAATACCGGCTTGAAGATTACAAAAAGACTTTTGATGTTTCCCATTTCGCAAACTTATCGGGATTAAGATCCGCACTTGCTGACTGGAAAATCACAAAAACACTTCCGGAAAACGAAATTGGTTTCCGCAAGTTATCCTTTGCATTATGGTATATGCACAAATTCCTTACCGGAGAGCAGACAACCATTAATCAGGCAACGACCGGCAATACTGCTTGGGAAACTTTTTACAAGACCGTTTGGCTGAGTGAAGGCCTTAAACCATCAGTCGGCTACACCGGGGTTGATAAGAAAGCAGAACTTTTATCGGGATATATAAATGACCACTTAGTTAACACTCCTAAGGCGGTGTATGCCGCGCTGGAGGTTGACCTTGCAGCCAGGATATATCCTCTTCAGGCGGAAAGAGTCCAAAAAATTACGGCAATTGACGAGTTCCAGTCAAAATTTGCAACACGTATGGATAACCTGTTTGATAAGCGTAAGGAAATGCTGGAAACCTACCTGAAAGTAGTGGATGCATATATATATATGAAGAAAAACACCGAGGAACCTCCAAATCCAACGTATTCTCTTGCGAGTTTAAATCAGATAAGAACGGGTATTGTTGCGCGGAGCGTTCCGGCAACACTTACCATCGGTACGGTACAGGTTTCCAATAACCATTATCACTCAAATGTTACTTTTACCTGGAGCGCGACCAGAAACGGTGCTCCGGCGGAGATTCTTGATTATCAGATAAAAATCGGCAGTCAGGGGAGTCCATGGGTGTCCATTGGCAAGGTGAATACATTTACCGAAAAAATTATTCCTGCGGGAGCCGGTGTACATAGTTTTGAATGGCCGTATGCGTTAAGAGCAAGGGTAAAAGAGGGCTATATGACTGAACAGACTTTCAGGCCGCAGGTGCCCGCCGGTTTCTCCAAAGAATCACTTAATTTACCTGTTACCCAGCAACAGATTAATCCTGCGACAATTTCAGCAGTTGATCCGCCGAGAATAAGTCATTCACCGACTTTCCAAAATGTAAATTCACTGCCGGGTTGGCAGGTCAATGGTGATTTTGATAATTTCCGGATGAGAACCAGGCAGGCACTGCGTTATGGAAGTACTGATGCTTTTTACGAGAACATCTATTATATAACAAAACCATCCGAATTTAATGTGACGGTTACTCCGGTGAATCCAACTGCCTTTAAAAATGTTGAATATGCTATATATAAGATTCAGCAGGATTCGGTTTTAGATTATCTGTCTAACTCATATTATGATTTTGGGTGGGGTGACCAATATCGTCAGAGAGTTCTTGATATTTGCCTGAGATCAGGAACATTAATCGAAAAAACTAAACTCGGACAGGTATTTAATTATACAATCAGGACCTCCACCCTTTCATCTCTCAATATGGTGCAATGGTATAACTCTTCCACACGTCTTACCGCATTTGGCGGCTATGATTATATATATTTATTAGCTGTAACCACTTATGGGCATAATGATCAGCCCGGCGAAACAAAATTCCGGCCGTTTTTTTATGACAATCAACAACCGGCACCTCCGGTCTTTTACTCGGCCGATGATCCTTTTGAACGCGGTCATATTAAAGAATATACTAGCCGGAGAAATATGTTTATACCGCCTTCTACTAATCTGTATAATCCGAGTCCGTTCTCAGATTATAAATTTTTAGGTAAGCAACCCCTTCAGGGCAACATACCCGATAAAGGATGGGTAGGAAAGACTTTTACCCGCCCTGTGAACAGAGGCCTGTATTATGCCGTAATAGTTGAACAGCCTAAAGCGAGCGGAACTCCTCTCAATCGTTTAGAGGTGAAAGTTTTTGATAAAAACAATAATCCGGTAAATATTCTGAAAGACGGAAACAATACGCCGGTCCTGACAGGTGGAAGTTTCTCTGCCGGACCTGTGTATGTTAATATAAATGAACTTGACCAGTACGGTACTAATCAACAGAACGCGTATGACCGGAGCGGCTTTAAATACTTAGTAAAGTTTAAGGTTCCTATGAACTATCCGGATGGTCTGCAAGTGGAAGCTGCCTGGGTAGACAATACCAATAAGAAACTTAGTGAGTTTAATAAAACTTCAAGTGTTTACCAAACATATCACGAATATTCTCTCAATCGTAATATTGGTTTGGTCAGGGGGCCGGTTGCCGGATACACAGGGACGAATCCTTATGGTGATATTTATATTGTTGACCCGGGACAATTTGAGCACATGGTTGTAAAGGAAATAATACTTGAAAATTGGGATAACCAAAAGAAAAAAACAATTCCTATGCCTGCAGATGGCATTTTAAGACTGACTGCAAACGATTTGAGTGGTATAATTCATGAATGGACTAAGGAATATGTTTTCAATTACTATGTGGTTTTTTACGGAAATAAGACTACCGCTTTCCGGACAGTTGTGTATAATAAAACTCCGTAAATAATAGCAAGGATAAAAAAATGAAAAAAATTGTTTATATAAGTTTAATCCTGCAATGCATATTATTTGCGCAGGAAAACGATATACTGTCTGTATATAACGGCAGAGCCGCGGTATTATTTCTGACACGAGCGCCCGGTTCAGGTGAAACCGTTCGAATATTCAGAAGCGAGGGAGGCGGAGGCGAACTTGACCTTACAGGCGCTGCGCCGTTAAAAGCCGCAAACCAGCCCGCCGATGTATATCAATTACTTGGCGATAATATTGAGCAGATAAAAAAATATATGGATGCGGAGGATGACTTTGATGTTTATCTTGCGCTGAAAGATAACGCCGGACGCGGAGGAATTCTTTCCCTTCTGTTCCCCGGCGCTGCAATGGCATCCGGCAGGTTATTTTATGATTCAACCGTTACCGTTGGAAAAACATATAATTACCGCGTTGTTTATTACGTTGACAGCACGGAAACAAAAAGAATTGAAAAGACCGTAAAAGCCGTGCTTCCTGTTCTGAAGGAACCTTCAAAATTAAAAGGAGAAGTCCTGTCGGGTATCTTAAACCTTACATGGACTTACCCCAAATGGGATGACGACAAAGAAAATCTTGTGGTCTCTTTCAAAGTATATCGTAAGGAGGCAAACGGTGTTATAACGCTTCTGAACAACCGGCCGATATTAAGGAACGATAATTCAGATCCGGAATTTACCGCAGCAGTTGCCACAGAAACTTACGGCGCGGATTATTATATCACCGCTGTGGATTTTGCCGGTAATGAGAGCAAACCCTCCAACGTTATAAAAATAAATGAAGATGCGAATGCGCTTCCGCTGGGACCCACAGGTTTGAAGGCAGAGCCAGCGGATAACGGAATATCCCTTTTCTGGGATCCCTCCATTGAAAGAAATGTAAGAGGATACAATGTTTTCCGGAGAGAGGTTTCAACCAAGGACACGATATTAATTACCAAAAAAGAGATACCCGCTGATGCCCCTTTTTATTTTGATTCCACAGCTGTAAGCGGAAGACAGTATTTCTATTTTGTAAAGGCCGTTAACAAAGCGGGAAAAGCAGGCAGATTCAGTTTAATGGAGGCCGCCACTTATGAGGACAGAATACCGCCGCTTGCCCCTTCAAAACTTAAGCTTTCAGTTCAGAATAAAACAATTAAGCTGGAATGGACAAAGTCTGCCTCAAAGGATGTCAGCGGGTACAGAATCTACCGGGGTTATGAAAAAGGAATAATGCCTAAGGTTGATGTTCTTGCGCAGGGTACATCATTTACAGACAGTGGTTATTTTGGCCAAAGTTTTGAAGCGGGAAGAACCTCCTTCTATTCTATCAGTGCAGTCGATTTTTCGGATAATGAAAGCCCTCGGACGGAAACGGTGAAAATTGTTTTCCCCGATAAAGAAGCACCTGAACTGCCCGGTATCTTCTATACAAATCTTGGTGAGTTGGCTGTTGTACAGCTTTCCATCGGGCCTTCTCCCTCAAGGGATATTGCAAAAGTTAATGTGTTTAGAAAAATGATCGGCGATAAGGGGAATGCTCAGCTTTATAAAACGCTTAAATCACTTCCGGCAGAAGTTAAGGATACTTCATGCCGAGTTGGACAAAAATATGTTTATCAGATACAATTAGCTGACACAGCCGGGAATATAAGCCCAATGTTAACAGGTGATACTGTAATAGTAGTAAATACATTGCCGCCGCCAAAGGTTCCGGTCGTTGCAGCATCACCACTAGAAAAAGGTGTGGCTGTTAAATGGCTGGGCGTGGTTCAATACGACCTTGCAGGATATAATATATACAAATGTGAAATCCCGAACGGATCATTCCGGCTGATAAACGAAAACCCGGTTAAAGGAGAGCTGTTTACTGACATCAGCGGAACAACGGGTACTTTTTATAAAGTCAGAGCAGTAAATACCTCGGGAGTTGAGGGAGCATGGAGCGAGGTTGCAGGAGTGTATATAAAAAGAGAACCTGAACTGCCGGAGGATGGAAATGAATAATGCAAAAAAACATACTCTTGAATATCTATATAAGAGAGGTTTTCCGGTGAGAATAAATACATGTATGTTGCTGATAATATTGATCGGTACACCGGCGCTCCTGTTTGCCCAGATTCCGGCAGCGCCATCCAAAGGTGATACTTCTTTCATTTCACAAATGGGTGAAGCTCTCGCCTCAAAGATAAAATTCTCGGGTGAGCTGGGTTCCCAAGGCGAGCTCTATGGCGTATCGGGAAGAGCAGCACAGCGTCCGGGCAAAACAGGTATTGTCTATTTCCGTCCGACTGTGAGTATATTTGATAAGTTTACTTTCAGTCTGGACCTGTATATATCAACCGAGGGAAAGGCAAGCGAATTTAACAAAAACATACCGAGAGACCTCAACAGTTTTGGAATTGTTCCTGAGTGGAGCTGGGGCAGGATCTACTATGGTGACTTCACAATGCAGATTTCGCAATTCACACTTTCTGATGTGAAGATTAAAGGATATGGTATAGACCTCTTTCCCGGAATATTCAAGTTTATGTCTTTTTCAGGAAAATCCCAGAAGGCAATTGCAGCTGACCCTCAAAGTTCGCTGTATGAACGGACAATTTACGGCGGAAAGATAGGTCTTGGAGATGACGGTGGTGATCATTTACACTTGAATTTCCTCCGCGCATATGATAATCCGAAATCGCTGGACAGGAGTATATTCCTTAAAGTAGACTCATCGGCAGTGACCGGCGGCGGCATGAGATACGACACCAGCTGGGCGGGAATTAGCCCGCAGGAGAATTTAATCTCTGAGGTAAGCTGGAGTTTGGGCTTGTTTAAGAATAAGTTCCGTACTAAGAATCATCTTGCCTTAAGTATATATACTGCGGATTTATATGCTCCTGCTATTGACAATGAAGATATTCCCAAGGATTTAATTAAGTACTTTACACCCCGCACAACAACCAGCGGAGATTTTGCGCTCGTGAACGAAAACACCCTTAATCTGGGGTCATTTAACATGCGTACAGGATATACCTTAATAGGACCCGGATATACATCCCTTGGCCTTGGTTCACTAATGAATGACAAACAGGTAATTTCCGGTGGAATGGGGCTGGCTTTGTTTGAGGGGAAATTTATGATACAAACATCTTTACAAACACAGAAGGACAACACGGCAAACCAAAAATTGTATACCACCACAAGAGATAATTACAGTGTGATGGTATCCACACGATTCGGGGAAAATCTGACTTTGACATTGCTTAACAACGGCAATACCATGTCAAATACAGCAAAGAACGATACACTCAAACTGAACATGGTTGCGGGAGGATATACAGTTTCTGCAAGTTATCTTCTTGAGGCATTTAAGGTGAAGCATACTATTGACGGAGGAATAACCGTTCAGAATTTTGAATCAAAGAATGCAATCCGAGGGGATAATAAGGTAGCTGCACAGACAATCAACGCCGGGTTTAGCACCAATTATACAGAACAGTTATCAAGCAGTATTATGGCGACCTTTACCGGGGTGGATACTAAAGTTGCGGCCCTGAGTACCACTTCAAAAACAAATTCATTTACAGGTTCGATAAATTATAAGCTGATGAAAAATAAGTGGCAAAACACACTTTCCTATTCAAACGTCAATTCCGAAAGCAGTACAACCGGTGTGCTGGTGCTGCGCTCAACTTATCAATTGTTTGAAAACAGCTCTATCTCGCTGCAAAGCCGGTCAACAACATACAAGAGGAAAGGAGCCGTGCAGATTAAGTACAGTGAGTCCGGAACAAACATTGACTGGGTTTACCGTTTCTGATGCGACGTTCTTGTGGGATGATGCGCAGTACAGTCATGATCTGAATATCATATGCAGCGTTGCCTCAAGAGGGTAAAGTTTGCTTGAAGCCCTGCCGGAATGCCGAAGTGAATTCAGCAGGTGCAGGTAAAGATATATAAGACACAAGCGTTATGCTGCTCTTCCTGCGGGTGTATCTTCATGTTACCATTGGTAATAGAGGATTTTATATCCACCAGGTAAACGAAGAAAGTTAAAACACTGCAACACCGTGAGTACCTGAATAGTGTATATATATTTAGTATAACGTGAAAGGCAGTTTATTCATTCTCAAATAGATTCTTTACGTCTTCAAAACGGTTTGTTTTGTGCAGAATTTCCAGAAGGGCTTCTTTCAGAATCTGATCTTCGGGATCCGCTTCATATCTCCGCATCCATAATTCAATAAGTTCGTTTTCACGGCTGAGGCGCAAACCAAGGTCAATCAAACGGTCGTAGTAATATTTAACCTTGTTGTTCTTGCTAAGAGCAGCGCGGTATGCATTAAAAGCAAGATCGAATTTTTCAAGATCGTAGTAGAAATCACCGGCTTCTTTTTGTGCCTCTTCATTGTACTGAGAGATTCTGAGTGCCGTTTCAATATCTGCCTGAGCTTCGCTAAAATTACCAATACTTTTTCTGTATTTAGCCCTCGCTATATATAAGGGTGTACCCTGCGGAACATCCAATATAAGTTCATCAAGTATTGCGGGATATTCATTATCGCCCGCGAGCTCCCTTATCTTATCAAAACTTTTTTTCAGCATTACATTTAGAGAATCCAGCTGGCTGCCGGTCCGTTCTGCCTTATCAAGACTATCGGGGTTAAGAAGTCCTTCGCCGGAGATGGTCGTGGAAATCTGCGTTTGCAGGACCTGCGATTGTGACATGCTGGATCGGACAAATCGGATATAATGAAACAGTGCTTTACTGATATCAGCCATAGATTCAAATACCCTTGCATATAAAAATGAAATTTCCGGCATCTGTGCGTAAAGAGAACGTACACGTTCAAGTAAGGCAAGTGTGCTGTCCATTTTATCTTCATAAAAATACTGTTTGGCCAGAAAAACGCGGAAAATGCTTTCGTACGGTTTTCTTTCGATTGCAATCACAAGGAATTTTTTTAATTCATCGAACCTCTCAGCTGAAAGTAAAAGCCCGTAGAGTTTAATATCCGCATCAGAGTTTGTGCCGCCAGACATAATATATTGCTGCAGTTCAATTATTGCGGAGTCAGTCTTTCCTTCCAGTGAATAACAATCCGCAATGGCAATAGCGGCATCCCGATTGATATCCTTGCTGATAATCTCCCGGTAAATCGTTCTCGCTGTATCATAAGATTTATTCAATTGAAACTGTTTTGCCATGGTTGAAAGAATAAGGGAATCATCAGGAGTAAACACGAGGAACTCCCGGCAGCGGCTGATGACTGAATCTCTCAGTCCCGAAGCCATTAACCAGTTTATTTCTGCCCAATAGACCACACGCGAGGTCGGGAACCTCTGTCTTAGCTTCTGATAAATTGCTGTTGCCGTGTCATATTCAGAAACATACCTGTAAGCAAGTGCCTCCTGTAATAAAAGGTTTATATCTCCAGGTTTCAGTTTAGCAAGTGCCTTGGCAACTTTAAGGGCTTCTTTATAATTATTTGTTTGAACCAGCAATTGGAAGTACAAACTGCCCATTTCTGTATCTTTGTCAACCGGGGAGTAAAGATCTTTGGCCAGCGGCAGGGCTTCGTTATAGCGATTCAGCTTCAGGGCAGCTACAAGGTAATTTCTTTTAAACACCTTGTTTTGAGGGTCCAGACGGTATGCTTCTTTAAAGGAGAGCAAAGCTTCCTCGTACTTTTTCCCGTCAAACTGATTAGCGCCTTGTGATGTGTAGATATCTGCGAGTAAAGATTTTACCTTTACGGAATCGGGATGAGATTTTCGGAGCCCTGTTAAAAGTGGGATTGCAGAATTATATTTCCCTCCCTGTGCATACAGCTGTGCGAGGATCAAAGTCCGGTCGTAATTAAACCCGAATCGTTTATCAGCTTTATTGATAATCTCAACAGCTTTGTCGTTTAGTTTTAATTTGATTGCGCAGTCAAGGGCTGCGGAGTAGGCGTCAATTGTGGCTTTGCCGGAGGAGATGAGTTTTTCAAACTCGGCGAGGGCATCTTTATAATTCCCCTGTTTATAGTGAAGGAGGCCCTGCTGCATCTCGTGCTGGGCGGAAGTATCTGCCGTGCTTATAACCAATACAAATAAAATTAAAATCCAGCTATGGCAATAGTGCATATAAGAATCGTATTATTAAATATTTAATTATTCTGATTAAAGTTATTAATTAAGTTTATATAAAACTATACAAAATCTGCGGTAGCATCGTATTTTTGATTAATTATGCTTCAGCTGCATAAGTCCTTCAAATGCGTACCGGGCAGTAGATTCAGGAATGGGCGATACGCCCAAATAGAGTTTACCCAGTATTGGTTCACCATTAAATGAAATTTTGCCGGTTAAATGGAATTGGTACTTCATGCAGATTTTGGCATTTTTCTCTTAAGTTTTGCCAAAATAATTAAGAGTGTTTTAACTACTATTCCAGCATATTTAAACCCAATGAACCCAGACAAAGAACGGAGCACGAAACAGTGTATTAGCGTGAAAACTAAAAACGGTTGAGAATTATTCTATTCGGTATTATATCATGGGTCTTAATAATTTGAATAAGCAGTCTTCCTGATAACACAAGTAACGGGGGAATTTAACTTTTCTGTATCACTTGAACCGTCATTTACGGGATGTCCATGAAATCATCAATGACAATTTACTATTCAAAAAAACACAGTATAACGGCGATTAAAAGCTTTTTCTTTTAGATAGAATAGCTTTGGAAGACTTGATTTAACAAGATTTCCATTCACATTCCACAATAGATGTAGTCCCCTTTTCATCCTTTTTACTTATTGCTGCAAAACGAATAAATAATATA
>CAYYJL010000064.1:0-9312 GCA_964472245.1 uncultured Ignavibacteriaceae bacterium
CCGGGGAATACCTCAGCTGACAAGAAACCTTGTTTTACAAACCTTTAATTGATATTTTACACACATGAGTTGCATATTTTGCCAAATTATTGAACGGAAATCCCCTGCGGAAATCATCTATGAAAATGACCATGTGCTGAGTCTGTTAGATATATTACCCATCAATTTGGGGCATACGCTGGTGATACCTAAAAAGCATTTTGTTGATTTAACTGAGGTGCCGGGAGAGATCATCAGTGAAATGTTTAAGGCAGTTAAGTTCCTAAGCCCAATCGTAGTTAATGGCTGCAAAGCAGACGGTTTTAATGTTATTGTGAATAACGGCACTGCCGCCGGTCAAAGGGTTTTTCACTCTCATGTTCATATAATTCCGCGGTTTAATAATGACCGGCTTCGTTTTTCACGGCCGGAATTTATGAAATACGAAAAGGGGCAGTTCAATGAATACGGCAGCATGCTGAGAAATCTTGTACAACTGGAGCAAAAAAATGGATAAGAAGATCAGAGTATTGGTAGCAAAAGCAGGATTAGACGGTCATGACCGCGGAGCAAAAGTAATTGCCTCCGCACTTCGTGATGCTGGTATGGAGGTAATATATACAGGCCTGCGCCAGACACCGGAAATGATTGTGGAAGCGGCCATTCAGGAAGATGTGGATGTCATCGGCATCAGCATACTTTCCGGAGCCCACATGACTATTTTCCCGCGTATTAAAACATTAATGAATGAAAAAGGATTGGATGATGTTCTGCTTACGGGCGGAGGAATCATACCGGATGATGATATTAAAGAACTTGAAAAACTCGGAGTCGGCAGAATATTTACTCCGGGTGCACCCACTCATGAAATATCGGCATATATAAAAGAGTGGTGCCTGGTCAATCAGCGTTTCTAATTTTTATATAGAGAGGTTACCCGGATGAAAGCAATACTTGTTGTATTTCTTTTACAGTTTTGTGTATTTGCACAAAGTCTTATTCAGACAATTCCCTTGCCCCGCTATGCATATATGGATCAGGGCTATGGTTTAGTATATCACGATTCTAAATTATGGATGTCCTCGGGGAGCAGTTCACCAACCACTAACCGTGGTAAAATTGTTTCACTCAACCTGTCCGGTGCTGTCCTTGATTCATTTTCAATCAGCTATCCTACCATTAATACTTCTCATGGGTTAGCTTTTGACGGAACCAACTTCTGGTATGTTGAAAGAAAATCAGCTCGTTGCGACCTGTTTAAGTTTTCTCCTGCCGGAGTAGTTTTAGACTCAATTCCAATTGCATCAGCAGGCGGTACTACATCCTGGTATCTGGGCGGTGCTGCATGGGATGTTGACGGACTTTTGGTATCCCTTTATTCTCCTGATGCCTCCGCTGGATTGTACAAAATCAATACAACAACAAAAACCATTGTAGATACAATACCTGTATTCGGACTTCAGCCGCAGGGCATTGCAGTCCGCGGTGACACTTTGTTTTATGTAATGGATGGCTTCCAGAGTGACCCGGAAAATATATACGCTGTCAGTCTTGCTACTGAAGATACATTATTCTCCTTTCATGTTCCTGAGCAGCCGGGAGTGCGGCAAAATCCGAGAGGGTTAGCATGGGATGGTCAGTATTTATGGCTGATGGCGGAACCTGTTGGGGCTTCGGTTGGCCGCTCACTATTCAAGTTTGATTTAGGGGGCAGCGGTACACCTGGTATAAGTATTTTAACAACATCCTTTAATTTTCAGAATGTTCAGGTAGATTCCGTAAAAAAGGTTACTGCAACGCTCAGAAATTTCGGGACAGCAAATCTTGTTCTTGATTCAATGAAGTTATCCAATGCGGCTTTTACCCTCCAGGGAGTTACACTTCCCGTAACGGTTAAACCGGATAGTTTTTATTCCTTTACCATTCAGTTTAAGCCGACGGCGGCAATTGATTATAATGATTCTCTGCTCATTTATCACAATGATCCTAATTTCGTATTCAGCAAAATTAAATTTACCGGGAGCGGGGTATATACCGCGCCTTATATGCAGTTGAGTCAGGATGCTTTTAATCTTGGCAATAAAAGGGTTAAAAGCACATCCTCCTTCACATTGATGATAGATAACCTTGGGTCTGCCAAGTTGCGTATAGATTCTATGACTCTGAAAAGAAGTACATTTTATTTTGATAACCCGCAAACTGCACAAATCATTGATTCATTGTCATCCGGATCAGTCCGGGTTTGGTTTGCACCTGCTGAATACCGTTTATATACTGATTCACTTGTTATATACAGCAATGCATCTAACGGAGCAGTTAAAACAATACCTCTTACTGCATTAGGCGCACCTTTTGATTCAACCCTTGGTAACATCGTATGGCAGGGCATGGTTCCCGATAACCCCGGTACCAACTTTGATGATTATACTGCCAGAATGATTAAAGGCATCGGAGATATCAATGGTGACGGTGTTGAGGATATTATTGTAACCACCGATAATTATTACGTGGTTGCTTTCAACGGAAACAGTTCCGGCAATGCTGATGTTTTATGGACTTTCCGCACCAATCCAAATAACAACAATACAGGCAACGTAGAACAGTATGAAGCATTCCAAATTTCAAATGATTTGGACGGGGATGGATTCATGGACGTTGTTGTTGGTACAGCAGGCGGCAATGAGTTTGTCTATGCTCTTAACGGAAAAACCGGCAAGAAGATTTGGGAATATGGTGATTCCGTCAATTTTGGCAATGGTGATATTATGGGGGTTGATGTCCGCCGTGATTTTACCGGAGATGGAACGCCGGATGTTTTAGTTAATGCAAGCGGTAATGAAACTTCCGGTGAAGGACGTTTCTCAACCTACTTACTTAACGGTCTGACAGGTGCCGAGATCTGGCGAATCAATCAGAGCGCTCAAAGAAAACTTAAATATGGTGTGATTTCAACTGATGACGGAGGTGCATCTGCTTCCCGAGTAGCAGGAAGTACTCCCGGTGAAGTCTTCGGCTTTGACCGCGCAGGTAATGTTTTGTGGTCATATCCCACCGCATCTGGTCCCTGGGGTATTGACGAAATCGAAAACATCGGAGGGCTATCCACCTCAGATGTCATTGTCGGTGATATAAACGGCAATGTATATGCGATTTCAGGTGATGCCGGTGTTGAACTGTGGAGAGTCTCCATAGGTAATGCTTTTATCGAAGATTTATTCGTTATACCTGATATCAACAATTCCGGTACTGAGGATATATTACTGTCAGCTCTTACCTCCCGTTTATTTGTCCTTGAAGGGTCTACAGGAGCGCAGATTATAAATTTTCAGACTTCGGGCAATACTTTGGGTGTCGGGCTTTTAGGAGATCTTACTGCCGACAGTATACCGGAGTTTGGAGTTGCCTCACTGGATAACAATATATATGTCGTAAGTGGAAGAGGTTCTTCAACTGCATTGTTTCAATATGCGGTCGGTACCGGAAACAGCAGCGTGCCGGAAACAATCTGGAAAATGGCAGACGTGGATAAAAACGGCACACATGAATTCGCTGTCGGATCTCGTGATGGCAGAGTTTTTGCTTTTTCAGGAGGTACAGATGCAATTGTAACTTCACTCAAGTCAAACAGTGAAATTATTCCTGAAGAATATATACTGGAGCAGAATTATCCTAATCCGTTTAATCCTTCAACAAAAATCAACTTCAGAATACCGCAAGAAGGTAAGGTTGCACTGAGATTGTACGATGTGCTCGGCAGGGAAGTAAGAACCCTGTTGAATGAAAATCTTAAAGCTGGATACCATCAATATGAATTGAACGCAGGTGACCTGGCTTCAGGAGTTTATTTCTACACCCTTTCTGCCGGTGAATTAAAACTCAGCAAAAAGCTCATTCTGCTTAAATAACTTTACTACTGGTGCGGTCACTCCGGCCGCACCATTTCTTTTTCTTACTCCCACTTACTACCAAAATGGCATAATTCATGCATTATATTTTCCTTTCTCAGAAATTAGAAGTGGAAAATCAGTATGAATTCCGGTTATAAATTATATGATGTGCCTAATATTTCAACAATTCAGGAAATGGTTTTACGCTCCGCAGAACTATATGCCGATAAAAAGGCGCTGGTTGATCTGACGGATTATCCTGTAAAGGAACTTTCCTTTGCTGAGTTATTAAAATACATCAAACTCTTGGGCACCGGGTTGCAGTCACTCGGCATAAAAGAAAGAGCTCATGTAGCGGTTATTGGTGAAAACAGGGTTCAGTGGGGATTAACCTATCTGACAGCACTGTGCTACAATATGGTTATCGTTCCGGTTGATAAAAATCTCCCCACCAACGAAATATTGAATATCATTCATGAGTCAGAAAGCGAAGCAGTTGTTTTTTCAGATTCTTACCTTTCTCTTTTTCAGGAAAAAGCGCAGTCGCTTAAAAAGGTAAAACACCTTATCTGTATGGATAAAGAAGTGAAATCAGATAAAATTCACGGCATGCCGGAGATGCTGCAGCAGGCGGGTAAAGGAAAACTGGTAGATTTTCCGTCAATTAATCAGGATGAAGTTTGCGAAATCATTTTCACATCGGGTTCGCTGGGCAGAGCCAAGGGAGTAATGCTCAGCCAGAAAAACCTTGCCTCTAACCTGGTTGCCATGACCAAAATGGTTAACATTGTTTCCTCGGATAGGTTTCTTTCCGTCCTGCCGATTCATCACACCTACGAATGTACCTGCGGTTTTCTCTGCCCGGTCTATTGCGGCTCAACGGTCTATTATGCTAAATCATTAAAAACAGTTACGGATGATCTTAAAATATCTAAAGCAACTATCCTCTTGGGCGTCCCCCTGCTTTATGAAAAAATGTTTAAGCGTATATATAAAACCATACATGAGAATCCTGTAAAAAGAACCATTATACCACCTCTTATCAAGATAAGTTCGCTGCTAAAAACTGTAGGCTGGAAGAACTCCAAGAAAGCAATATTCAAGGAACTGCATGAAAAATTTGGCGGGGAAATTAAACTGTTTATCGCAGGCGGTGCAGCTCCGGATCCTGCTATTGCTGCCGGTTTGCAGGAGTTTGGATTTAACTTCATTCAGGGATATGGCTTAACCGAAACCGCTCCTATATTGGCGCTCAACAGAGTTGATTTTTTTAAAGATGATGCGGCAGGTTTACCGCTGCCGGGTGTTTCAATAAAAATAAACAATCCTGATGCTGAAGGTGTAGGAGAGATATTTGCACAGGGACCTTCCGTCATGCTTGGATATTACAATAACCCCGAACTCACAAAAGAAACGTTTGAAGACGGCTGGTTTAAGACAGGGGATATCGGGTATTTTGATTCGGATGGATTTTTACATATAAGCGGAAGAAAGAAAAATGTGATAATCTCAAAAAGCGGACAAAACGTTTTCCCTGAGGAGCTTGAAGATGTATTGCGCCGCAGTCCGTTCATCCTTGAATCGCTTGTGTATGGAGAAAGGAGCGAAAAAGAAGGTGAAATTATTGCCGCCATGATAGTTGCTGATGGTGAAGCCATCATAGAACATGCAGAAACCCATAACGAAAAAATCACTCCCGATTTTATATATAAGCTTATTGAAAAAGAAGTGAAAAAATGCAATAGTGAATTATCTTCTTACAAACAGATCAAGAAATTCACTATCCGCGATAGTGAGTTCGAAAAAACCACCACACAAAAAATTAAGCGTTATAAAGTAGAAGCTTAGTTGACAGTTATGCAAAACCGGTGAGGGCTTCAAAGACTTCACCGGCTCCGGCATTTTTTTAACGGGCATTGTTGGTCAGATTCAGCGCTCATAATTGATAATCGGGCAGCAATCTCAATGGTTGCTGCCAAGCAATAGTTTTATTTTGCGCACAAAAACGTTATTATTTAAGAATAGAGCATAATGTGTGGAAGCACATATTTTAATCCTGCCTGAAATAATGTAACTTTAAAGATTATGATTTCAACGACCAAAATGCCGGGTTGGGTGTGAGGGTTCTGCCCTTTTTGTTCGCCTTTTTGTTAGTCATTGAGGTTTCTGCACAGTATCAGTTTGAACAAAACTATCTGGATGTAGATAACGGGCTGTCTCAAAATGTGGTTAACGTACTCATGGAAGATTCCAAAGGATTCCTTTGGATTGGTACGGGTGATGGCTTGGATAGATACGATGGCAGCCGGTTGACAAGATTTTCTTCCAATGAGGAAGACTCCGCATCACTTTGGGGAAACAATATCATGTCGCTTTACGAGGATCGTTCGGGTACACTTTGGATCGGAAAGACATTCCTTGGGATAAGCCGGTATGACAGGAGCATATCAGTCTTCCGGAATTATCTAACTGCCTCCGGTGAAAATGGCGTAAAGAATATCAGCAGAGTAAAAAGAATAATACAGGATAAATCCGGTAATATCTGGGCCTTGTGCAGTTCCGGTTTACTGTTCTACAATAAAAAAAGTGATGAGTTTGAACTGCTTGATTTACTTGCCGGCTATTCAGAAGAGATTCTGGAAAAGGCCAATATATTTTCTGCTCCTGATGGCCGTGTATATATATTTATTCCCCGTGCAGGGTTCTTAATATTAGATACAGACGGGCTTCAGTTGCTTACAACTCCAAAATCTTCATTTCTTGCAAAAAATACACCATTATTTATCGAGTACTTGGGAGGTAATTCATTTGTAATTGCTGTTGATTCAACCGTCTTTCACTTTACCGTAGGGGCTGGTGAGCCGAAGGTAATTTGGCGATGTCCGGATCTAATCACCGCGTTTTACATGGATGACAAAAACAATTATTGGGTTGGCTCTTATGATATGAGGGTATATCGCTTAAAAAAAGAGGGAGCAGGATTCATACTCGGTGAGATATCTAAAAAGTATAAAGATATATCAAAAATATCCACCATAAGATCATTTGAAGTCACCTATGACGGCACAGTTTGGGTTGGCACCAATGGTGCCGGCATGAGCAGAATTGTCAGCAGCGAAAGGAAATTCGGTTTGCTGCAATATTCTGAAAATGTCATCGGTTCTATATTCAACCAGAGTATCAGGGGAATCCTTCCGCTTGATGCCAATACCATATTAATTGGCGGATATACCGGACTTGAATTATTTGACCTGCGTAAGAGAAGAAGTAAATTATTGCTTGATTACCGGAAAAAAGCCGAACATTTTGTCCCCTACTGGCTGATGAAAGATTCAGTAAATAAAGATATAATCTGGATTGCCTCGGAAGGGAGTGGACTTATTACCTATAATCTGCGGTCCGGCTATATAAGTAAGTATGGACCCCGTGATGATTTCTTAACGGGGACTATTCGTACTCTCATGAGAGCTCCGGACGGCAGTATCTTATGCGGGACTTTAAACGGTATCAGGTTATTTAGTCTTACCGCAGAACGTTACGAACAAAGTGCATTTACCCGGTCAACTGAAAACATGGATATACGGTTTATTATTAATACCGGTAATAGTGAAATATGGACCGCAACGGGGCAGCACGGTATTGTGGTTTTGAATCCTGATGGTTCACACAAAAAGAATATTGATCTTTCAATTAATACAGGACTTCCAAATAGAAATTCCATTAACCATTTGCTGATATACAAGGACAGCTCCGTCTGGGCGGCAACAGGCGCCGGTCTTGCACATATCTCCGTTGAGGGCCATTTGCAGCGGTTTTATACCAAAAAGGATGGACTCCCGAATAATACAATATACGCAGTACTGACTGATAGGGAGGGAAATCTCTGGTGCGCAACAAATAATGGGATATCCAGATTTGATGTACAGATGAAAACATTTACCAATTATTCGGTTCAGGATGGGTTGCAATCCTCAGAGTTTAACAGAAATGCTTTCGCATCACTGGGGGATACCTTGCTCTATTTTGGCGGATTAAGCGGAGTAAATTATTTTTACCCGGCCACAATCAAAAGTAATAAACTGGGTTACCCTGTGTATATCCACGGTTTTAATTCTGCAAATCTAAGTATTAATACAGAAATTACCGGGGAATCAAAAAGGAAATTCGTTCTTTCTCCGGATGACAGGGAACTCAGAATATCACTCTCTTCTCCGATCTATCAAAACCCTAATGAAACCTCGTTCTATTATTTTTTGGATGACTTTAGTACGGAATGGAAAAAAATACCTGAATCAAATTTTCTGCTGCTTCAGAATATACCCTATGGAACATATACCCTGAAAATTATCCGGGCAACTCCGGATAATCTAGATTCAGCTTATATAACTTCAGTTATTTTAGATTTCCGGGCCCCGTTTTATTTGCAGAGTTGGTTTCTTATTACAGGAGTATTGTTGTTTCTTACTGTCGGGCCCGGGATTTATTACTTCAGAACCCGTCAGCTTATCAGGGAAAGATCAATTGCTCAGCATTTTTCACAAAAACTTATCGCCGAGCAGGAAACAGAAAGAAAAAGAGTGGCTTATGCATTGCATGATAGTCTTGGTCAGCAACTAAGCGTACTAAAAATGAAGATGCGCCGTCTTAATATTAACAACTCCGAAGCAAACCATAACCATAGGGAAGATATTCTTCATTTGCTGGCTGAGATAATTGAAGACGTAAGAAAAATATCTCATAATCTGCATCCACATCTTTTAGAAAAAATTGGATTGACCAAATCCCTGGAATCGCTGTTACATTCATACTCCGAACTTGCACCATGCAAATTTGTATTCACGTTGCATAATATTGACCGTTTTTTTGACCGGGAGGAATCGCTTAATTTATACAGACTTATACAGGAGGCATTGAACAATATTACTAAGCATTCCTTTGCATCGAATGCCAGTCTCTCAACTGAAATGGAGGAGCAAGAAGTACGGATACTTATTCAGGATGATGGAGTCGGGATAAATCTTATGAAGATGCATGAGTATGAAGGATCATTGGGGATTAAGAGTATGTTTGAAAGAGCGAATTTTGTTAAAGCCAGAATACAGTTTGATCCTTCAGTTAAAAAGGGGACAAAGCTAATAATCACCAAAAATCTTAACCAGCATTATGGAAACAATAAATTCTCTACTACTCGTGGATGACCATCCTCTTTTGAGGAAAGGAATCAGACAATCACTGTTGAATATCTTCCCGAATGTGATGATCAGGGAAGCAGAATCAATATCAGAAGCATCGGACATTCTGAAAGAAACAGGAAATGACATCATATTTCTTGATATCAATTTGCCGGACGGTAACGGCATAGATTTTCTGAAAGAGATTAAAGCGGTTCATCCGGAGCAGAAAGTTATAATTCTAACGATGTATAATGATTCTGCATTATTGCAGG
>CAYYJL010000065.1:0-9192 GCA_964472245.1 uncultured Ignavibacteriaceae bacterium
ACTTTGGAATGCCTCAGTAACAACCTTGGCACTTTGCGGGTCTAAGCCAACCATCGGTTCATCCACAACAATAAGTTTAGGCCGGTGAAGCAGGGAGGAAGCAATGGTGATTCTTTGTTTCATGCCCTGTGAATATGTATCAGTTCTCCGGTCTATCCACTGACCGAGGTGAAACAGGTCTATGACACGATCTATCTCATCCTTCAGCTTACTATGTTCGATGTTAAACAGTCCTCCGGAAAAGAAAAGAAACTCACGTCCGGTGAGTTTTTCATAAAGGAATGGCTGATCTGGTATATATCCAAGAACCGATTTGGCTTTTGCCGCCTCCTTTTCCACATCTTTACCCGCTATTTCAATGGAACCGGAAGTTGGTCTTAAAAGCCCCGCAATCATTTTAATAGTGGTAGTTTTGCCGGCACCATTTGGTCCTAAAAAGCCGAAAAATTCATTTTCAGGAATATGAAGAGTGAGGTTATCCACAGCCGTAAAGCTGCCATACTGCTTGGTGAGATTTTTAATCTGAAGCATGAAAGAATATTTAGTTGAAATCTATAGAATACTTTTACGGGACATAAGGTTCCCGTTAACCTTCAATTACACGCACATCATCAGCAGTAATAGTGATCAAATCCTGATCGGTCAGGTTAGGCACAGTTAAAATGCGTTCTTCCTGATTACTGATAGCTTTATAAAGAACATTTCGTACCGTTCTTGCGTTACCAAAGTTTTTGTCCCTCTGATTATATAACATCGTAAAGTAAACCAAAAGAGACCTTGATGCCCCGTCATCCAATTTATACCCGCTCTTAACAGCAATGGAAATTGCAATATCAAGCATTTGTTTTGGGTTGTAATCATCAAATTCAAAAAAGTTTGTAAATCTGGAGCGCATACCGGGATTAGCATCAAGGAACTCCTGCATTTCATCGGTATATCCTGCAACGATGATTACCAGGGAGTCTTTATAATCTTCCATACGTTTTAGAATCGTATCAATTGCTTCCTGCCCGAATTCATTCCCGCCTCGTGTTAATGTATATGCTTCATCAATAAAGAGTGTACCGCCAATTGCTTTGTGTATTACTTCATCTGCTTTGGCTGCAGTTTGACCCTGATATCCCGCAACAAGGGCAGCACGGTCAACTTCCACGAGATGTCCTTTTTCCAGCAGACCCATTTCTTTATATACTTTACTGAGCAAGCGGGCGACAGTGGTTTTACCGGTGCCGGGATTTCCTAAAAACGCTGCATGAAGATTTTTTCTTAATACTGTAAGGCCGCGTGCCTCTCTCAGTTTTGCAACTTTTAAACCGGAAATTAATTTTTCAACGGATTTTTTTACTGAGTCCAAACCTGTTAACTCATTAAGCTCTGCAAGGTGTTTTTCCAGCAGCTCCTTGTTTCCCTCCACGGCGACAGCTTTCTTCGCCTCCGGAACATTTTTTCCGATTCCTGCAATATCAACAGGGAGGATGATGCTGGTATTTTCTTCTGTACGCTCATCTTTGGGAATATCAGCAACCCGCAGTAAATGATTTCTTGCGGATGCGTCTACGAGATTTCTTACAAGGCGGGCATTGCCAAAGTTCTTATCACGCTGGCGGTAAAGTTCATTGAAATGTATCTTGACTGCTTCTTCGGCTTCGGGACTCATTTTAAGTCCCTTGCTCTTAAAAATACTATGAGCGATAACCATTAACTCATCGGGAGCATAGTCTTCGAACTCAATTTTCTTTGTAAATCTGGATTGCAGACCCGGATTGCTTTCCAGGAATTTATGCATATCATCTGTATATCCGGCGGCAATACAGATGAACTTGCCTCTGTCATCTTCCATCCTCTTAAGGAGAGTATCAATGGCCTCCTTGCCAAAATCACTTTCTCCACCCTTCACTAATGTATATGCTTCATCAATAAAGAGTGTGCCGCCCATTGCCTGATTAATCAACTCCGTGGTTTTCTCAGCAGTTTTACCCACAAATGAAGCCACAAGCTGCTGGCGGTCAGCTTCTATTAACTGACCCTTGGGAAGCAATCCGAGTGCAGAAAAAATTGTGGATACAATTCTCGCGACAGTGGTCTTTCCTGTACCTGGATTACCCAAAAAGAGCAGATGGTCAGCGAATTTACTCTGTATGCTTTCACCCTGCTCCACATAATAACGGGCGAGCTTTACCAGCTCGTTGATTTCTTTTTTCACTGTCGGCAACCCGGTTAAACCGTTTAACTGAGCGAGTGCTTTTTCCAATGTTTCTTCATCAACACCTGCTTTAACTTCCTTCTTATCAGCTGATTTCAGGATTTCGGCGATATCTTCTTCCTTAATGGTTGTGAGGGCTGATTTATCCCGCATCTTTTCAGGAAGTTTAAGATAACGCCTGCTGAGCGCCATTTTTGCATCATTAAAATAATTTCTTACAAGACGTGCATTGCCAAAAGTTTTATCTCTGCGGCGATAGAGATTGGTGAACTGCTTCATGAGTGCTTCTATTGCATTGACCTCGACTGCATATTCCTCCTTCTCTGCCATTATCTTAAAGATTTCAATCAACTCATTGGGAGTGTAATCTTCGAAATCAAAGAAATGAGTAAAGCGGGATTTCATACCGGGGTTAGAGGAGAGAAAGTCATTCATCTCATCGGGGTAACCGGCGGCTATTACCGCGAACTGACCTGCCTTATCTTCCATCTTTTTAAGCAATGTATCAATTGCTTCCTGACCAAAATCCTGACCGCTGCCCCCCTTTTTCACAAGGGTATATGCTTCATCTATAAAGAGCAAGCCGCCCATGGAATCTTCAATAACTTTTTCAGTCTTTTGAGCAGTTTCACCTATATATTGACCGACGAGCGAGCCGCGGTCAACTTCAATAATGTGTCCTTTTTCTAAGATGCCCATTGCCTTGAAAATCTTTCCAAGTACCCTGGCGATGGTTGTTTTACCTGTACCGGGATTACCAAGAAAAACAGAGTTTACGGAAAGACCGCCTTGCGTCTTGAAGCCGGCTTGTTTCCGCTGATTGATAAACTCCAGGTAATCTACAAAATTACGCATGGATTGCTTGACCGAGTTAAGTCCGGTAAATGTATCCAGTTGAGCAAGCAAATCAGCAAGAGATTCTTCACCTTCAGGTGTTGCGGCCGATTTCTTTTCTGCCGGTGACTCAGATGTTTTTGAAACATTTTTCTTTGCAATTTCACGTTCTATCTGATTTACATCAACCTCTTCAGAATTTGGTATATCACTGATACCTATCAGAAAGAACCTGGTACAAACTAACTCACGATTAAAGTATATCTCAACTTTACACTGGCCTCTTTTCCAGTATCCTGCTCCCTGTGTACCCCAGCTTTCAACAAACACAATGTTTTTCCACTCCCGGTCCATGGAAACTTCAAACTCATGGTTCCCCACTTCTTCATCATTCATATACCATACGGCAGTTCCTGTAATATGTGAATCCTTAATGTTATAGTAAGGATTAAGCAGGATTACCTCAACACCTATATATTCTGCGCGTTGTTCTGCAAATTGCAGCATATAAAAACGGTCACCGGTATTCATATCACGCACCATATCAAACATCTTTGCATACAATGCGGTTACCATGGTTCCATCATTGCGCTCAAAATCGGTGCGTTTTTTAAGGGTGATAATTGAATTCTGTGCTGAGGCAGGTTTCCCTGCGGAAGGGGAGTCAGCATCACCGGAAAGCTGGCGAAGATCAATAACCTTTAAGTTTTTACTCTCATCTTTTGTTTTTGGTGATTCAGGTTCCGGTTCAGTGAGATTGATAGATTTTACATTTTCACTCTTTGGTGCTGCCGGTGTTTCCAGTTCCTTATGGGCTGGTTTTCTGTTTTCCAGATTTAGAAGCTTGTTGTATATAGACTTAAACTTCTCGTCATCCTCAAAATCACTTTTATATTTTTCTGCTTTCATTAAAGCAGGTTTAATCTGGAACAGGGAAGTCATACATTCCAGCTCAAGGATTTTTGCCTTCTTGTGATAATCTTTAAGAGCGGGATTTTCATGTATCTGCCTGATTGCCCATATGCAGTACCAGTACTCCTTCATCTTGAAGGCCTCTTCTGCCTCATCGAGGAGCTGCGTTGTTGTCTCGGCTTCTTTTTTTACAAGTTTATTCAGGAACGTAGTTTTAACGGGTGCAGTTTTTCCGGCTGCGTTAGAAAACCACTCTTTCAGTTTTGGGTAGAATTTGTTTGTCCCTTTGTCTTCCTGTATGGCAGATTCAAATTCAGCGAGGGCTTCCTTGTATTTTCCTTTTCCTGCCAGTGCTTTGGCTTTAAGGTGATGTGCCCATGCCAAAGGTTGCGCTCTTTTGCCAATGACTATATCTAAATCAGCAATAGCACCGTCAAAAATTCCGATACGCATAAGGATGAAGCCGCGGTAAAGACGGGTTTGAGGATATTCACCGCCCAAGTTGACGGCAATATCTGCATTTTCAAGTGCATTCATCGGGTCATTATTTTCCAGATGAGCCCATGCAACGCATATAGCTGCACGAAAGTCATTCGGCCTGGCATCAAAGACTTTTTGTGCAGTCTGCAATGCTATCCGGTATCTGCCTTCGGTCAGATGGTCAAAAGACTCCTTCAGGAGTTCTTCTGCCTCTTCATTTGTCAGAGATTTTATTTGTTGCTGCATTCGAAAAAAGTCATGAAAAGAATGGAACTATGATAATAAATTAATAAAAAATTCTGTACTTCTCACCTGAAACCGCAGTTTTTCTCATCCTTACAGAAATAAAATACAAATTGTCAGGGAATAATGGAACAATAAACCGGTAGAAACTACTCCTGAAAATAAAAAAGGGCTGCCGGAAAATGGCAGCCCTAAGGAATTAGATCAACGGGATATATTTATTAATACATTCCGTCCATGCCGCCGCCCATGCCGGCAGGCATCTTTGGAGCTTCTTCTTTTTCTTTCTTCTCGTATACAACTGCTTCAGTTGTAATTAAGAGGGAGGATACGGAAGCAGCATTTTCCAATGCAGTTCTGGTAACTTTGGTCGGGTCAATAACGCCTGACTTGAAGAGATTTTCATACTTTTCAGTAGCTGCGTTAAATCCGTAATCAGCTTTTCCTTCTTTTACTTTCTGAAGAATAACTGAACCTTCGAGCCCTGCATTTGCAACAATCTGTCTCATTGGTTCTTCGAGAGCTTTTTTAATGATCTGAATACCTGTGGTCTGGTCTTCATTTTCACCTTTGAGTTTCTCAAGAACTTCAATTGCGCGGATGAACGCAACACCGCCGCCCGGAACAATACCTTCCTGAACAGCAGCTCTGGTTGCATGTAATGCATCTTCAACGCGGGCTTTTTTCTCTTTCATTTCAACTTCAGTTGAAGCACCGATTTTAATCACTGCAACACCGCCGCTAAGTTTAGCGAGTCTTTCCTGAAGTTTTTCTTTATCATAGTCAGATGTGGTTTTTTCAATCTGAGCTTTAATTTCATTAATTCTCTTCTTGATTTCATCTGAGCTTCCGGCGCCTTCAACAATGGTAGTGTTATCTTTGTCAATAACTACTTTTTTAGCAGTACCAAGGTAGGAAACAGTTGCGTTTTCCAGCTTAAAGCCGCGTTCTTCAGAAATAACAGTACCGTTGGTCAATACTGCAATATCTTCCAGCATTGCTTTTCTTCTGTCACCAAATCCCGGAGCTTTTACAGCTGCTACTTTGAGGGTTCCTCTTAATTTGTTAACAACTAATGTTGCAAGAGCTTCACCTTCAACTTCTTCAGCAATGATAAGCATGGAGCGTCCCTGCTGAACAACTTTTTCCAATACAGGAAGAAGATCTTTCATTGCAGAGATTTTTTTGTCATGAATCAGGATAAACGGATCTTCGAGAACCGCTTCCATGGACTCTGTATCAGTTACAAAGTAGGGGGAGAGATAACCACGGTCAAACTGCATACCTTCAACAACATCAAGTGCTGTTTCGGTACCTTTATTCTCTTCTACGGTAATAACGCCGTCTTTACCGACCTTTTCCATAGCGTCAGAAATCAGGTTTCCGATTGACATATCGTTGTTTGCTGAAATTGAACCAACCTGAGCAATTTCTTCTTTTCCGCCAACTTCGCGGCTCATTTTCTTCAGGTTCTCAATTACTTTGGTAACAGCGAGGTCAATACCGCGCTTTAAGTCCATCGGATTTGCGCCTGCGGTTACGTTCTTTAATCCTTCTCTGTAGATTGCCTGAGCAAGTACGGTAGCTGTAGTGGTTCCGTCACCTGCAACATCACTGGTTTTGGAAGCAACTTCGCGAACCATCTGTGCGCCCATGTTTTCAACCGGATCTTCCAGTTCAATTTCTTTAGCAACAGATACACCATCTTTGGTTACCGTAGGAGCACCGAATTTCTTTTCGAGAATTACGTTTCTTCCTTTAGGTCCAAGGGTAACTTTAACTGCATTAGCGAGCTTATCTACACCTTTTTTAAGGCCTGAGCGTGCATCGCTGTCAAATTCTATTAATTTAGAAGCCATATTTATTTACTCCGTTATATTTTAAAAATTCTTATTTAATAATTGCAAAAATGTCAGATTCGCGCATCATCAGGTATTCTTCACCATCAATGGTAACTTCGGTTCCGCTGTACTTTCCATAAAGCACTTTGTCACCAACTTTAACTGTGAGGGGGATAAGTTTACCGTCTTCGCCGGTTTTTCCGCCGCCAACAGCAACTATTGAACCTTCAATTGGTTTTTCTTTTGCTGTATCGGGCAGATAAAGACCGCTTTTGGTTTTTTCTTCTGCTTCTTTTGCTTTTACCACAACTCTGTCATGCAGAGGCTGGATATTTAGTTTGCTCATTTTGTTACTCCAATAAATTAGTTATTAAAAATTATTAGCACTCAAAAAAGACGAGTGCTAATATATGGTTTTTTGAGCGATTTGTCAAGAACTGAACTATTTGCTAAGGGTCAATTAATTTGGGATTCATTGCTCACTCTTGACTTATATCACTATTAATAAACCACCTTTTTTAGCTAAATTGAGTTATTAAAATTCCATCAAATTTAGAGAAGTTTCTGTCAGGTAAAGCAAAAATGGGGTATAAAATAGGATTGTTCGCGGGAATTGTGATTTCTATGTTCTGGATTCCGGGATGTATGGAATCATCCGGCAATCAGGAAAATCCCGAAATTTCCATCAATCACAAACTTGGTTTTGAACCTGCCGTGTATCGCTCTGTCATCCAGGAAAAGATATTGAGCGGTGATATCTCTATCTGGAACGATTCTCTTACTGTTGGTGAAATCCAAAAGATCAGCGACTATTACCGTGCGCACAACTTTACACCGCAGCTGATACCTGATTTGGAAGATTCCGGCTGGTTTCAAAAACTGACCGGGTTCATTGTCTCAGCTGAGGACCATGGATTGAAGCCGGAGGAATACCGTCTGTACAAAATCCGTGATCTATACCAAAGGGCGCTCATCCCGGATTCGATGGACGTACGGGTACGGCACGAGTTTCTGGCATCTGCAGATTTGCTGCTTTCCTCCTCACTCTGCAAACTTGCCTCTCATCTGAAATATGGCAGGGTAAACCCATATACTGTATATTCTGACGGATATTATCTGCCGCTGCCTGACAGCACTTCCAGGGATTTTACAGCTCCCATGAAGTCCGGAGATATAGCCGGGTATTTCAGAAAATTGCTGTACCGAAACGGCAATTATCATGCATTGGTAAATTCAACCCGGTTCTTTAAAGATAGATTAAATCTCAGGTGGGAAAAAATTCAATATATATCTGAGAAACTGAAACCGGGGAATCAGCATACTGAAATTTCAAGTATAGCAAGCCGTCTCTTAGTATTGGGATTTCTGGATTCAGGCATCGTAAAACCTGACTCACATTTTGTATATGATTCTCTTTTGATTAAATCACTATCCGCTTTCCAGGAAGCAAGAGGCCTCACGGTGGACGGAGTCCCGGGCAAAAAGACTATTGACCGGCTTAACCTGAAACCGGCCGATTATATCAATGAGATATATATAAATCTTGAAAGAATGCGTTGGACAACCTACTACGACACAACTTCATTTGTTAAAGTTAATATTCCTGAATTTAAGGTTTACGTATACAAAAATAAAAAGCTAAAGGGGAGCATTAAGGTATGTGTGGGTAAAAAACGCAGTATATATTACGATGAATTGTATGCCCGGTACAAGAAAACCGGAAGGCAGTCTCATAAACCGGAAAACTGGCAGACTCCTCAGCTATACTCAAGGTTTAACTATATGGTTTTAAATCCTACATGGACAGTTCCTCCAAGTATAGTGCGTGAAGAGATATATTCTGAGTTTATGAAGGATACTTCGTATCTTAAACGGAAAAAGTTCAAGGTATACCTCGATAATCAGGAACAGCCGGTGGAACAGGTTGACCTGAAAAAATATGGCAGGGAAAATATCCCTTACATTTTTGTACAGAGTCCGGACCCGTATAATGCCTTAGGCAAAATAAAATTTATGTTCAGGAATCCTTTTGGCGTGTATTTGCATGATACGCCTACCCGGGCACCTTTTAATTATGCTGACAGGGCGGTAAGCCATGGATGTGTGCGTGTGGAAAAACCACTTCTTTTTGCCGAATACCTGATTGAGGATCATAGTAAATGGAATATCTCATACATTAAACTTGAAACCGGAACTAAAATTGATGATCCGGATTTACGTGCTGAGTATTATGAAAACAGAAAAACACTGAGGGGAGTGGGGAATGATCAAAAGACAACCACCATCCGTATGGAAAATGAACTTCCCTTGTTTATTGATTATCTCACTGCCTGGGTGGATAAGGACGGCAAGATTCAATTCAGGGATGATGTATATAACAAAAATGGAAAATTGCTCAGTGCCCTTCTGCTGAAGTAATGATGCAGGAGAAAAGGTTACATAGGTTTCGGGAGAGTTATCGTAAATACCGTGCCCGAACCCGGCAGGCTGTTTACGGATATCTTGCCATTATTCTTATCCAAAAATTCCTTACAGAGAATTAAACCAAGCCCTGTGCTTGCTTCTCCCTCAGTTCCCTTTTTTGAAAGTTTTACATCAAGTCTGAATAATTTTTCTTGCTCTTTCGGTGATATTCCAATGCCGCTATCCCGGACTGAAAGACTTACGGTTTTTTCATCC
>CAYYJL010000066.1:0-9140 GCA_964472245.1 uncultured Ignavibacteriaceae bacterium
GTTACGGTAGGAAGTCACTTCAATACGGGAACGCTCCAGCTTATCAATTTCTGCAAAAACACTTTCCAATTTTTTGTTTCCGGTCGCGCGGAAATATTTACCACCGGTACTTTCGCTGATTTTTTTAAGCATTGCTTCATCTATCTGTACGGGAACCATCTGATATTGCTTCCCAAACGGAGTTTGGTATGGATATGGTGCCTCACCAATGGTACCAACACCTATTGAGTATATCTTCACTCCGAATGTTTTTGCGATTTCGGTTGCAGTAAGCGGGTCTACCTCACCCGCATTATTTACTCCGTCGGTGAGCAGAATCAGCACTTTACTTTTTGCATCATTATCTTTAAGGCGGTTAACTCCGTTGGTTATTGCATTCCCGATAGCAGTTCCATCATCTATCATTCCGCTTTTAACAACACGCAGCAAGTCAACTAGCACTTTATAGTCAACGGTGAGCGGGCACTGTGTGAAGGCATCCCGGGAAAAAATCACCAGTCCTATCCTGTCCGTTTTCCTGCCATAAACAAATTCCTTGGTGAGTTCCTTTGCGGCTTCCAATCTGTTCGGCTTAAAATCTTCCGCCAGCATACTGCCTGATATATCCAAGACCACTGCAATATCTATCCCCTCAGTATCAATATTTTCTCCGGAGGTATAGGAAACAGGTCTTGCCAAAGCTGCTATTATCAAAACAAGCACAATGTACTTTAGTGCCGGCATCAGTGCCGCGAGTCTGACCCTGAGTGTTATTTCGCGGCTAAAGAGAATACCAGACGAAGGGAAAACCACTCCGGTTTTTCGTTTAGCCCGGTATATATACCGCCAGCCCCATAAGAGGGGGAGCAGAATCAAGAGATAAAGATATTCCGGAGAGTAAAACTCGTAATTGCCGAATAATTTCATTATGCCTTTGTTTCCCCCTGAGCAGATTTCGAGTAGTCCAGTATTTCATATGCAGATGAAATCATCTTCTGGTTTATTTCAGTAAGAGGAACAAATTTGGCAAACTTTACCATATCTGCATTCGAGAGAAAATCTTCCACACAGAGGATCATGCTTGCGGGAACTCCGATGTTTCTCAAATCATTTATTGTTTCCGTAGAAGTGCTTTCCAATGCGGGAAAATTGTATTCTCTTTCAAAGAAATTCCGTATGATTCCGGTGATTTCCGAATGGAACTCCTTAACCTGCCCGTTTTGCCACAGTTTTTGTGCTTCCAGCTTACGTAAAGCTGCGACCGCCTCTTCATACGGTGGCAGCTCCGGAATTTTCTCAACCTCTGACTCACCCGATTTTCTGCGCTTCCAGTACTGCCAGAGTTTGTATATACCAAAACCGACAACAATAAGCAACGGTATGAGCCAATAAAGGAAGGAATAATCAAATGGTATTTTGTTTAGTGCCTTTATATCCTTTATGGCCTGAGAAGTATCAACAGCAACAGTTGAAACCAGTACAAAAAAGGAATCACTCTTCATCACACTGGTATTGTTACCGGAGACAAAAGCAAAGTCAAGTGAAGGTACTTTATACAGTCCGCTGTCAAACCCCATAATGACATAGCGGAACCGGGCGGAGATCCTGCTATTTGCTCTCTCCAATGAAACAGTATCAATATATACAAATTCGAGCGGTTTTAGTGTATCCAGCTTTGAAGGGAGTTGTATTTTGTACATCTCCGGATACTCTGCTGAAATATGAAGGTTTATCTCATCTCCAACCAGATACTTTGTGGAGTCAAGCGAGGTTTTAAAATTAATTTCCTGGCTGAATGTACACCCGGTTACCAGTATAAACACTAATACCAAGAAGGAAGGAAATCTCATCATAGACGGGTTTCCCGTTTTTTGAAGAAATTAATCAATGCAGGTATATATGATTCCGCCGTGTTAATTGAAACAGTATCAACACCGGAAGTGGATAGCACCTTCTTCAGGTAGTCTTTTCTTTCTGTGACGCGGGCACCAAATGCGGCTCTGACTGATTGAGCCGAGGTGTCAACCAAAATATACTCCCCGCTTTCCGGGTCACGGAAATTCACCAGTCCAACTGCAGGCATATTGCCCTCACGCGGGTCATCTATTTTAACAGCGATCAGATCATGTTTCTTTGCAGTTATCTTTAGTACCTTCTCAAATCCGGTATCGTTAAAGTCGGAAAGGAGAAAGCAAATACTTCTCTTTTTAACCGCTTTGTTTAGGAACTCCAATGCAGTTTTGATACTGGTGCCTGTGGATGAAGGTTTGAACGAGAGCACTTCCCTGATAATGCGCAGTACATTAGTTTTTTTCTTCTGCGGAGGAATAAACTTTTCAATGGTATCAGTAAAAATCAGCAGACCCACTTTATCATTATTCTTAAGTGCCGAAAAGGAAAGTATCGCACTTATTTCAGCTGCAATCTGCTGCTTGGCCGCTTCACCTGTTCCAAAATACTGCGAACCGGAAAGATCCACCAGCAAAAGCACAGTCAGTTCCCTTTCCTCTTCGAATATCTTTACGAACGGATGATCAAAACGGGCGGTTACATTCCAGTCTATACTGCGTATATCATCGCCATACTGATATTCCCTGACCTCGGAGAAATCCATTCCCTTTCCTTTGAATACAGAATGGTACTCTCCGGAGAATAAGTGATTCACCAATCCTCTGGTTTTGATTTCAATATGACGAACCTTTTTCAGGAGTTCAGAAGTGAGCATAGTTCAGACGGCCGGGTTTACGGAACTTCAACAGTGTTGAGTATATCCTGAATTATCTGTTCAGAGGTAATTTCCTCTGCTTCTGCCTCGTATGTTACACCAATTCTGTGGCGGAGTACATCATAAGCAATCATGCGTATATCTTCCGGAATCACATAACCACGCCGGCGTAAAAAGGCAAGCGCTTTTGATGCCTGTGCAAGACTGATGCTCGCTCTTGGTGATGCTCCGTACTGTATAAGCGGTTTTAACTGCTTTAGTTTGTACTCTTCCGGTTTTCTGGTAGCAAAGACGATATCAAGTATATACTTCTCTATCTTCTCATCCAGATAAATTTCTTTAACCAGTTCCCTTCCCCTTATTACATCTTCAGCAGTAAGCACCGGCTGAATGACTGCAGTTTCCTTTGCTGTATTGCTGCGCATGATTTTCAATTCTTCTTCCATGCTTGGATAGGTTATTTTCACCTTCAGCATAAAACGGTCAACCTGTGCTTCCGGTAACGGGTAGGTTCCCTCCTGCTCAATCGGATTCTGCGTAGCCAAAACAAGGAAGGGGTCTTCCAGCTTGAATGTCTGCTCCCCAATAGTTACCTGACGCTCCTGCATTGCTTCCAGCAGAGCGCTCTGCACTTTTGCGGGAGCTCTGTTAATTTCATCAGCGAGGATAAAATTTGAAAATAAAGGACCTTTCTTAATTAAAAAATTTCCTTCTTTCTGATTATATATCTGCGTACCAACTAAATCTGCGGGCAATAGATCAGGCGTAAACTGAATTCGCTGAAACTTTGCTTTCATGGAAGCTGCTAGGGATTTTATCGCAAGCGTTTTGGCAAGTCCCGGCACACCTTCCAACAGGACATGCCCGTTAGAAAGGAGCCCTATCAGCAGACGTTCAACCATCTGCTTTTGGCCGATGATTACTTTACCAATTTCAGTAGTAAGCAGCTCAGTAAAAGCGCTTTCGTTTTTTATTTTTTCATTAAGTGCTGAAATGTCCAAATTTTCCTCAAAAATTTAGTTAAAACCGTATTTTTAGACGACCACCAAGTTAAAAAGTTTAGCCCGTTTCTCAAAAAATTTTACGAAAAAAGTTTTGATGCAGCAGAATTGCTGAACGAATTTTACCGTGTCAATCTGAAAAGTGCAAATTTCAGGTATGCTGTTTCCGGCATGGAAACAAGGCGGGGATGGTCGGAAGATGCCCCGGCAAAATGAAGCAATTGCAGCCGGCAGCCCGTTTTTTCAGCCGCCAGAGCCAGCATATTCATAAAATCCGCTTCACTCAGGTGATGAGAGCATGATGCGGTGGCGAATATACCCCCGTCATTTACGAGTTTCATTGCATTCATGTTGATGGTCAGATACCCCTTTATTGCCTCTTTAATTTTCTTCCTGCTTTTTACAAATGCCGGTGGGTCCACAATAACCAAGTCAAACTTTTTCTCAGGATCATCATGGAGTGTCTTGAGAATCTTGAATGCATCTCCTTCCAGCAGTTCATAAGGTACTTTGAAATTGTTCAGTTGTACATTTGCTTTAACCTGCCTCAGCATTTCAACAGAATAATCCACAAAGGTGACTGATGATGCGCCATTTTGCATGGCATGAAGACCAAATCCGCCGGTGTTGCAAAAACAATCCAAAACACTTTTACCTGAAGCAAGCAGTCCAGTCCGTATTCTGTTTTCTGTCTGATCTAAAAATAATCCTGTTTTCTGTCCCGTCCCAAAATCAACGTTGTATTGTAAGCCGCCTGACTCTACCAAGGCAGAACCCGCATCTCCTTTTAGAATTTCCTCCTCAACCGGCAGCCCTTCCAAAGTGCGGAAATAGCCGTCATTTTTAACAACTATCCGTTCCGCCCCGAATTTATCGGAGAGATACTCTGCTATCAACGGTTTGTACATCTCCATCCCCGCGGAGTTAATCTGCAATATATAAGATGAATCATACCTGTCAATAATCAAGCCGGGCAAAAAATCACTTTCTGCAAAAACCATTCTATACACTTTCCTGCCGGGAAGTATATACTCTCTCAGTTTGTTTGCCTCCGCTATTTTATTCAGAATTAATTCGCCGGCGTTATCATGCTTTTGGCGTGATAGAATGCGGAAAGAAATTAATGAATTCTTATTATAAAATCCGGTCCCTAAAAACTCGCCGTCTGCAGCATATAATTCTGCATGTCCGGAAACTGTGCCTTCAATATTTTCTGTTTTTTCAATTTCATTTGAAAAAGCCCACAGATGCCCTTTTTTTATTCGGGTTTCTTCTTTTTTTTTTAAATATACTTTGTGTGTACTAGTCATGCAGCGCTCCGCCGGATAAAATAGATAAAATCAATCCTTCGCGGATTGCGTATTCGGAATAATAAAATGAGGAGAAATTAAAAAAATCTGCTAAACTTAAAATAATTGCCGAACCTGCCGGCAGAATCTCCAATTTCTTTTTATCGGGAAAATTCAGCTTGAGCCGCCTGCCCACATCAGGATGCGTCTTACAGAGAATCTGTATTATCTGCACCAGACTGATATCCAGCACTTCTGATTTTTCACCATAGAGGAATTCATGAAACTGATACACAGAATTAAACGAGCCGGATGTCCCGATAATTTTATCAGAAGTGAGCAGGGATTTATCGGGTATATTTTCCCGCAATATATTCAATATATATTCTTGTATAATCCCGAGTTTTTCTTCAGTATAATTAAGGTCAGCCACAAACATATTGCCCAACCTGACTGCACCAATATTTAAACTGACGGCATGGAGAATCTGTTCACCGCGCCCTTTGATTATTTCAGTGCTGCCTCCCCCTATATCAATAACGGTGATATCCTCATTATGGTCACTAAATTTTAATTGTGCGCCCTTGTATATATACGCCGCTTCCTCAAGCCCCAGCAGCACTTTAACAAGAATACCGGTCTGTGAGAATACTGCACTGAGAAACTCATCCCTGTTTAATGCATCCCTGACCGCACTTGTGGCAAATGCATATACATCTGCTTTCCGTTTACTCCCCCTGTTTTTGAATTCCTGTAAAATTTCCACGCCGCGGTTGATATTCTCGGCTTTAATGTAAGTTTGACCTCTTTCATCAACCGATGCAAGGCGGTGGACAATTTTGTTTCTTTCCAGCAAAGTAAAGGTATTGTTTTTACCTGCTTTTACAATTTCCAAATGGAAGGAATTTGAACCAATATCTATAACGGCAATATTCATTGGGTCCCTCCCGCAATGATTTTGTCAGCCAGTTCAGAGACCTCCTCTGGAGAAATATTCTTAATATCTCCCCCCCTCTGAATAAAATACTTATTTTCACCCCTTGGGGACCATACTTCCGGGGGAGTGGGGCCGAATAATGAAATCTGAGCAACTGCGGTCGTTCCTGCAACGTGCATGATGCCCGTATCATTGGTAATAAATAAATCGGAACGGGCGGCCAGAGCAGTCAGTTCACCAATTGAATAATCATAAAACTTATGCAGTTGAATGTTTACATTGCTCTTCAGGATTTCAAACAAATTTGATTCTGAACTGCTGCCAGTAATATATACAAATATATTATTTCTCTTCGCCAGTTGATTTATCACATAGGCAAAATTTTCTGCAGGCCAAACGTTGGGTGGTTTACCGGCACCGGGATGTATGCCTATCAGTTTAATACCCCTGTCATAGCCGTTTTCTTCCAAAAATTTTTCCGCTTCTTCCACATCCCGGGAAGTGAAATGTATATCGGTTTTTAAAACATTTTCAGGGTAATAAAGACCGGGAATATTCTTTAAAATCCTATCCCACACATGAAGCTGCGGAGTGCTGCGGAAATCTATTTCATGACGTACGTCGAAGAAGAAGGAGGAATCATTCATGACACCATCCAGAGACTCTGCACCTATTTTTATTTTCCCATTAGCAAAGCCGGCAAGCATATTGCTAGTGAATGAAACGGAAACGACGACAGGGGTAATCACAATATCATAGTCATCCCTTAAAAACCGGTATAGATTTTTCAAAAATAAAAAATCATGCAGCTTCTTTTTATCATAGGAAAACAGTTCATCAACAAAATTATTTTTGGAGATGCCGGCAATATTCATCGGGGAGGCAAGCAGGTGAATTTTTACTTCCGGATATTTTTCTTTTACTGCCCGGAACAAAACTGAGCCAGCTATCATATCACCAAGCTGATTGTGCGGGCGGATAATCAGTATTTTAGACGGAGCCGGGTATTCATGCAAGGTGATTTTTTCCCTGCTGAAGAACAATTTAAGAAGACCCAGTAAAACTGAGCTTAACAATTTTTTCATGATCACCCCTTAGAATCGTCTTTTATCTCGGTAAACTCCGCATCCTCAATAATTCTTCCATTGTGTGTTCTTTCCCCTTTTACATTCTGCTGCTGTTTTGCATGCTTCTTCAACCTTCTGCTGAAAAGCCATACATTAAATACCAGTTTGATAATCGGATACGCAAGAAAAATCAGGAGCAGAAAAAAGAGAGTTCTCACAGTATTATCCTGCGCTCAGGCGTAAAATACTCCTTAAATGCCCGGTCACTCCTGAAAATGGTTTTATACAAAGCATCAAAATCTTCGTCATTATTCACAAAATCAATTTCGGTGGTATTAATCATCAGCAGCGGAGTCTGGCTGTATTTGTAGAAATAATTCTTATACGCATCGCTGAGATCAAGCAGATATTTTTCCGTGATGGAGCTTTCCATGGAGCGGTTTCGCTGCCTGATGTTTTTTACGAGCCGGTCCACATCGCTGTCTAAGAAGATTACCAGGTCCGGCATGCGTACATTTTTTTGAAACATCGGGTATATACTCTCATAAAGCTGAAATTCATCTTCAGAGAGATTAATCATTGCAAAAATTCTGTCCTTTTCAAAAATGTAGTCACTCACCACATACTGGCTGAATAAGGAACCTTGTGCAAGTCCTTCAAGCTGTTTGTATCTGTTTACCAAAAAGAACATTTGTGTCTGGAATGCAAAATCGCGGGGGGATTTGTAAAACTTATCCAGAAATGGATTTTCATCAAACTTTTCAAGAATCAGACTCGCCCTCATTTTTTCCGCAAGTTTTTTGGCAAGCGAGGTTTTGCCTGCGCCTATCACCCCTTCAACTGCTATATATCCTATATCATTCACTGATTGCCCCCGTCTTTTGAGGTAATACGGATTCTACATATACCGGCAATGCATCAGTCAGGTATGATGATAATAAGATACCCGACCCCGGAAGTGCTGTGTCCGGAGCTATATCTATCAGTGGTCTCAGGAAAAAATCTCTTTCGGTTAATCCCGGGTGAGGAATTTTTAATGCCGGACTGTTTATCACCTTATTTCCAAAAAGTAAAATATCTATATCAATTTCCCGTTCAGACCACCGTTCCCGTTCCATCCTGCCTGTGACTTTTTCAATATTCTTAATCAGTGTAAATAATTCAACGGCAGATAATTCTGTACCGATTTTAATTACCAAATTTATAAACCCCGGCTGATTGGTATTACCAAAAGGTTTTGTAAGATAATAGGGGGAAATAGTTTTAATCTCAACTTTCTCCTGCAAATGATTCAGAGCCGTTTGAATATACCGCTCCCTCGGCTCTATGTTGGACCCCAGGGCGAGATAACTAATTACTTCCATTCTTTAAGATACTCATTTTTATCTTTAATGATTTCAACTTCCACAGACTCAACCACTCCGCCGATAGGGGGATTATTCTTTCGTATCCTTACTTCCAATTTTTCTATGGTTTCGTACCGCTTGAACAGCTCATCAGTCACCTGTGCGGCCAGTGCCTCAATCAAATAATATTTTTTGGCAATTGCCACTTCGTACAGTATTTTATAGACGGATTCATAATCAATCGTATTTTCAAGTTTATCTTTTTCAGAAGCAAATCGGAAATCGGTATATATAACAATATCTGCTTCAAATTTTCCGCCGACGTTTTGTTCACTCTGAAAAACGCCGTGGTAAGCATAAAATGATGCTTTATTTATTCTTATGATATTCTTCATGTCTGGGGAACAACCTTTTTCGCAAATCTGAGGTTTGCCGTAACCAAACCTGCAATGACCAAAATACTGCCGAGCAAATCATTCTGCGTCAGTGTTTCATCCATCACCAGCCATCCTGTTACGACTGCAACGGTTGGTGTAATAAAAGCAATAAACGAAAGAAGCACAATAGAAAGCCGCTTGAGCAGATAATAATATGCGCTGAACGTAACAACTGTACCGAATATCCCGAGATATATCAGGGAAAGGACTCCGTTAGTTGTCAGGGCCTTTACCGGAACCGGCTCAACTATGAATGAGAGTATAAAAAATGAAATGCCTGCAATAATAACGGGTATAAAGTTGACTGACACGGCATTGAGGTGGCTCCCCACCCGCTTAAAGGCAACCAGCACTGCCGC
>CAYYJL010000067.1:0-9114 GCA_964472245.1 uncultured Ignavibacteriaceae bacterium
GCTATCATAAAAGACATTTCATCGGAATCAACAACGTGGTATGAGCCGACAAACAAGGAGCATATAACGTCAACTATCGGATACCCTGCAAGCACTCCTTTGTTCATAGATTCGTGAACACCTTTTTCAACAGCCGGAACAAATCTGCCGGGAACAACACCGCCGACAATTGCATCTTCAAATTCGAATCCCCCGCCTCTTGGGAGTGGTTCTAATTTTAAGAATACATGGCCATACTGACCGCGTCCGCCGGATTGTTTCTTATGCTTGTATTCCGCACTGGGGCATTTGCCTTTTATGGCTTCTCTGTAAGGAATCCTGGGCTCAACCAAGTCCACCTCAACTTTGTACCGCTCTTTTAACCGCTTAACGGCTAAAGACAGCTGCAACTCACCCTGCCCGTAAATAATTGTCTGAGCTATTTCAGGATCATATTTAACAGCAAACGAAGGATCTTCTTCACTTAATGAATGCAACCCTGTAGCAATTTTATCTTCATCGCCCTTTGCTTTGGGGACGATTGCGCCTCTGATAACGGGTTCAGGAAACTGAATTTCATCAAGTATAACAGGAAGATTCTTTGATGCAAGAGTATTGTTTGTATGAGTATCTTTCAACTTTACAACTGCTCCCATATCTCCAGCAATCAGGGATTGTATATCCCTTCTGTTTCTTCCGTTCAGGATTGATAACTGATTCAGTCTTTCAATCTTGCCGTTAGCTTCATTGACCATATCCATTCCCGGATGAACTTCACCGGAAAAGACTCTGAACAATGATAATTCTCCAACATGCTGCTCCGCAATTGTTTTGAAGACAAAGATAACCGGTTCTCCTTTAGGATTCGGAGGCACGACCACCGTATCATCCTTATCCTTTAGTTTGCCAACCACAGCCGGCATCTGCATAGGATTCGGGAAATATTTTTCAATAAAATCTAAAAAGTTATTAATGCCCACTGAAGTTGTTGCAGAGGTGGCAAATACAGGTGTAAGACTGCGCTTTAACATTGACTCTGTTATACCGGCCTTTAAATCTTCATCACTCAGAGTTCCTGTTTCAAAGTACTCATTCATGAACTTTTCATTTAATTCAGCAACTTTTTCAATCAGCACGGTTCTGTATTCTTCGGCTTTGGCTTTAAGGTCGGCAGGAATTTCAGATTCGGTAACCGATTTTGAACCGGGGGCCCCGTAGGTATATACCTTCATGGTAATTACATCCACCACGGCATTAAAGCCGATTCCCGCATTTACAGGAAAAGTAACAACAAGAGCTCCGTTTGTTAATCTTTCCTGTGCCATGGTGAGCACTTCTTCAAAACGTGCTTTTTCGTTATCGCATTTATTAATAATGATAGCAGATGGCATTTTAAATTCGTTAACAAAATGACCGGTAATTTCCGATCCAACTTCAACGCCTTCAAATGCTTTCAGCACCATAACGGCTGAATCAGCAACCTTCATGGCACATTTTACCTCGCCGATAAAATCAGTATATCCGGGGGTATCAAGCCAGTTAATTTTGCAGTTTTTCCAGTCGAAGTGAAGAAGGGAGAGAGAGATTGAGAATTGTTTTTCTATTTCATTTGTAGTGTAATCGGACACGGTATTGCCTTCGGCAATGGTACCGATTCGTGTAGTTTCACCGGCGGTGAAGAGGCAGGTTTCAGCTAATGAGGTCTTGCCGCTGCCTCCATGCCCAATGAAACATATGTTTCGCATGGATTCGGGAAGGTATTCCTTCACAGTGTTTCTCCTTTGACATTATTAGAGGTTTAATGATTGGACCTTGTGAATAATTTACTCAGCTTACTGCGTATATATCCAAGTGATGCTATCAAAGATTGTGTTCTGTCCTCAAATCCATTTTTAAGCGAGGAGGCAACATTTTTCATGAGAGAGTATTTTTCTTTTACTCCTTCAACAAATGTATTCAAATCATCAAGCTGATTCTTTAGCCGCTCTGCTATAATAGACAGAGAATTACCAATAAGGGAAAGTGAGTCCATAACCGGACCCACTTTCTCTGAAATGGCCTTAACATCTTCACGCATCAGTTCAATCTGCTTTGTCATTTTACCGAGAGAAAAAATTAAATACCAGCATAATGCCGTGGCAGATATCAGCAGAATAGCGAGCAAAATATTAATGAGTATTTCCATTATCTGCTATGAGTTTTTTGAATCTTTGTAAGAGTCAACGCCTGCCTTTACAGCATCTTTAATTCTGTTTGATTCGGTACTGAGTTTGTCTTTGCCTGATGAATATGCATCACCTGCTTTTGTACGCGCATCATCCAGAATTTTTTTTGCTTCATCCATAAGGGCATCAGCTTTTACTTTAGCATCGGAAACAAGTTTTTCGCCTTTTGATTTTCCTTCATTAAAGATTTTTTCAGCTTCATCAAGAAACTCATCGGCTTTACCGGAAAGATCTTTTCTGAATTCCTTTCCGCTCTTAGGAGCATACAGTAATGCTATGGCGCTGCCAACAATTGCTCCGGTCAGGAATCCAACCAACAATCCTTTACTGAGATTACTTTCTTTTGACATATTGTTCTCCTTTTGTTATAAGTTTTTGATTATTTCATTGGCAAATTCTTTAGTGCCAACTTCTTTTGCCCCTGTCATTTGACGTGCAAAATCGTATGTCACAACTTTAGACGTAATAGTCTTCTGAATGGCACTTTCTATTGCCCGCGCAACTTCCGTCCAGCCCATATATTCAAACATCATAACACCTGAGAGTATAACAGAGCCCGGGTTTATCTTGTTCAGGCCGGCATATTTGGGAGCCGTGCCGTGTGTTGCCTCAAATATAGCAACTTCATAGCTAAGATTAGCGCCTGGTGCAATTCCTAAACCGCCAACCTGTGCCGCACCTGCGTCACTGATGTAATCACCGTTCAGATTTGGTGTTGCCAGTACGTCATATTCTGAAGGCCGTAACAATAACTGCTGGAACATACTATCCGCAATTCTGTCTTTAATAACAATTTTACCTTCAGGTGCCTTTCCGTTGTACTTAGTATAAACATCATCTTCAGAAACTGTTACATCAGCAAATTCCTCAGCTGCAACTTTGTATCCCCATTCTTTAAATGCACCTTCGGTAAACTTCATGATGTTTCCCTTATGCACTAAAGTAACACTTTTTCTGTTATTGGCAACTGCGTACTCAATCGCCTTTTTAACAAGTCGTCTGGAACCAAATTCACTGATTGGTTTAATACCAATTCCCGAAGCAGGACGGATATTTTTTCCGAATTTTGTATTGATATAATTAATCACATCATCTGATTCAGGTGTGCCGGACTTGAACTCTATGCCTGCGTATACATCCTCTGTATTTTCTCTGAAGATAACAATATCCACAAGTTCCGGATTTTTCATCGGGCTTGGTACACCATCAAAATACTTAACGGGACGGACACATGCAAATAAATCCAATAATTGTCTCAACGCAACGTTAAGACTGCGGATACCTCCGCCAACCGGAGTGGTTAATGGACCTTTAATTGCAACTTTAAATTCTTTTATTGCTTCCACTGTTTCATCAGGCAGCCATTGGTTTTCGCCATATACTGATAATGACTTTTCACCGGCATATATTTCCATCCATTGGATTTCTTTTTTACCGCTATAAACTTTATTAACCGCTGCTTCAAACACTGCTTTGGAAGCACCCCAGATATCAGCTCCGGTGCCGTCACCTTCAATAAAAAGGACAATTGGTTTATCCGGAACGTTTATTTTACCGTCTTTGAAGGTAATGGGGGTACCATTTGAGGGAATCTGTATTTTTTTATAATTAGCCATATATTCTTCCGCTTTTTATTTAATATAATCAAAAATCTTCATTTTTTATGCGTTTCTGATAAAATGAAACTGCAATTATTCCCACCAGCACAGCAAACCATAGAGTAACTGCTCTAATGATAAAGGTTGCTGCTATAGCTACTTCCCTTGATGCGCCTGCATCCATTGCCAAAAATGTTAATGAACCTTCGGTTACTCCCAAACCGCCGGGCATCATGGTAATGGCTCCAACTATGGTTGCAAAGCCATATGCAAATGATGCCCAAATAACCGTTACATTAATCGAAAAATTCTTCAGTATAATATAATACCCAAAGCACTCAAAAACCCATGAAAACAGACTGACAACCGTCATATAAAGCAGCGGTTTTGGTCTTAAAAGTGCATAAGAACTTTCGTAGGCGTTTAGGATAGGATCAGACAGTTTTTGAAGAAATTTGTTCTTCTTCAGCGTCTCAATCAAACCTAATGCCCAGTTTCTTTTTGAGATAAATATTATTACCGCAATAAAGAATACAGCAACAGATACTACAATAATCCTGCCGTAATCAAAAAGATAGGCCCCCACAAGAGTTATGAGAATCAAACTAAGAAAATCGGTTATTCTTTCTACAAAAATGATTGGTGTCGTCTTGCTCATCGGGGTGCCATCGGATTGCTTCACCAGGTATGCCTTCAATACCTCCCCAAACTTGCCGGGCGTAATGCTCATAATAAGGCCGGACATAAAGATACCAAATGAATCCCACCGGGATATTGTAACCCCTACAATCCGGATATAATAATGCCACTTAAAAAACCGGACAAGATAGTTGCAGCCGGAGAGCAGCAACAGCAGCGGATAAATGTACCAGGGAAAGAGTGAAAAGGCATGATTTATTTTTTCATAGTCACCATAAATGACAAATGCGAGGTATATCAGACCCGCTGCAATTAAGGAGATCAGAATTTTCTTTTTGGTTTTTTCAATCACGTGCGATTCTCACCAGCGAACTATACAGGGAGGAAATAGGCAATCCCATCACATTGTAATAATCCCCCTCAATCCGGTCAACAAACCTTGCCCCATATGCATCCTGAATCCCATAGCCCCCTGCTTTGTCGTAACACATCCCTGAATCCACATATTCCCCTATCTCCTGATCAATTAACGGACGGAAATGTACTCTTGTATGCTCAGATATGGTAATTACTTTTCCATTTTTGAGATTTTTTAGAGCACATCCGGTGACAACTGAGTGCCACTTGCCGCTCAATGTCCTCAGCATTTCCATTGCTTCCTCCTGATTCCCCGGTTTTGCCAAATAGCGAGTATCGTACTGGACTACCGTATCTGCTGTTATGACAATTCCACTTTCAGGGATTTCAGAGAGAGAATGGAGCTTTCCCAAAGCTATATCAATAGCATAAACATCAGCGTTAGGATTATAGGGAATATTTTCGTGAAAATCAGGATTGAGGACTGTTGGAAAAATGCCAATCAGGTTTAGAAGTTGAAGCCGCCGCGGTGAGTTAGAGGCCAGGTATATCGTATCGGCAGGCAGTTGCAAAGAGGTTTCCGGTTAAGCTTCCCCCAAATTTACCGGAACATTGCTTTGATGCTGCCCCATGTTCTCTTCACATCGGAAAGAGAGTGAGATACAGAAATTTCGCGGGAAAGGGAGAATTGATTATCGTTATCAATCAATTTAAGACGGTAAACAAACACATAGTCATTTGTTTTCAGGGCTGTTTCATCAATAAAGAAATAATAGGAATTATCCCCTTTTGCCTGAATTTTACCAAGAGTAAAGAAATTACCATTTACAGTTTTACGCTCAACGGCAAACTCCCTCAAATTGCTTTCTGAGGTGGTTTTCCATTCAAGTTTTACGGCATTGTTTTCACTCTTTGCCTGAAAAAACTCTATAAAAGCCCCTGAAAAGAGGGTTGCAGCTGCAAGAATACTTAAAATTAGTGCTTTTTTCATTACCTGAATTAATATTTAAGTGCCAATTTAGGTAATACGATTCAAAAAAGCAATTAAAAAATCATATTTGTGCACTAAAGCAAACCGGTCCTGAAGGCAGGGTTACAACATGCCATTGATACTGCCCGCTCTGCCGGGAGCTGCCCCAAGCACCGGGCAAGAGGTTTTCACAGAACGGGTACTATTACCTGATACCGTAAGGGAGCAAGATTTGATACCATGAAAACCAACTAAGATATTGTTTTAGTAAGAAAGTATATTTTTATATATTTACTTTTCAAGTGCTTTTTTACTAATCTTGATGGTTCATTAATGCAGAGCGCTAATTTCAGAATATTTAGCAAATTCGGCAACCTCTTTAAAAACTTACGTACCACCTCGGTAGATTTTCCGGATAACATCTGTGATCTGCTCTCAGAAGAGTTAAGTCTTCAGTCTGTGCTTCTCTTCTCTCTTAAGCAGGATAAGATGATTCTTCTCGGTAAGTCTCAAAATTCCGCGAAGGAATATTTTTCCGGTTCTGCATATGACTGCCCCCATTGCAACTCACTTAAACCATCATCTGATTTTTCAGATTATGCAGCCGATAGAAACTGCTCCATTAAACTGCAGGATGCTTCAGCCGCGCAATACTGCCTCCCGCTTTCCGATCAGCACGGCGGCAAATATATACTCAAGATTTCTTTCAAGATTGCTCCGCAAAAATCAGATAAAGATTTTTTTGAAAATCTGCGCCAGCTTATGAACGAGCTGCTCTTTCACTTTGCGGGAAGCAGCAGCGATCATGAAGATGATCTGAACCGCGTAGTCAGCAATCTTTCCGGTGAGATAAGGACTCCCGTCAACAGCATCCTTGGTTTCCTCTCATTGCTCGGTGAAGAAAAATTAAATTCGTCTCAGGCAGAATATGTTGCAAACCTGAAAGACAGTGCCCAAAAGCTTTCAACACTTCTGAATGAGATGGTGGATATATCCAAAATTGAATCAGGGTTAATGTTGAATAACCCTTCACATTTTCATGCAAATTCACTGATTCAGGAACTTGAGCAGAACTTTAAAGATAAAAACGATAATAACCAGATTTCCCTTGAGATAAGAAAAGAAAGTCTGGTAACAGATTCCGGAAAATGTGATGCGCAAAAGCTGAAATCAGTTCTTTCCACTTTTATTAATCTCTTCACCCTGATAACGGTTAAAGGCAAAATATTTGTTTCAGTAAATTCTGAGAGCAAAACAAATCTTACTTTCAGAATTCTCAATTCAGGTGAAATTCACCCCATTCAGAGCACACTTAACTTTACACGTCCGCTTTTCTTTTTGGAAAACAACATAACAAAATCAGGCAATGTATCTGCATTAAGTTTAATTCTCGCAAAGAAATTAATAGACCTGATGGGCGGCTCACTTGATATCGGCACAACTTCCTCCAAAGGATTGGTTCTTCAGTTTTCCGTTACCATTGAACCGGCAGTTTCTTCCATTGAAGAAAAGCTTAGTGCTTTGCCAAAACCGGTTGGTAAGAGCAAAGTATTGGTTATAGAAGATGATTATGCAACATCCAAGCTGCTTTCCAACTATCTGAACAAATGGGGTTATGACCCCACTATTGTCAATTCCGGAGAAAAAGCGCTGCAGATTATCAAGAAAGAAAAGTTTCTTGCGGTAATCATGGATATAGTGCTTCCGGATATCAACGGTTTGGAACTTCTGAAGAAGATAAGAGAATCAGAGAACACAAAAAATATTCCTGTGATTGTCTGCTCAGTGGAAGCAGAGCAGCAGAAAGCATTTCTCATGGGTGCTGTGGAGTATTTTGTAAAACCGATTAAATACAAAGATTTGGTTGAAGTGCTCACCAGTTACAAATTAAAACGTGACTCCAATATACTCTGTGTTGATGATGATGTTCCGACGCTTAATCTGATTAAGGAAGCAATTGAATCTGTCGGATATAATGCGATTGCAGAATCAAAATCCGCGACGGTTATGGAGAGAATCAAAAATCTGCACTTAGATTTAGCGATTGTGGATTTGGATATGCCCCAGGTTAACGGATTTGAACTCATTAAAATGATCAAATCCAACCCTAAATTTGCTAACCTGCCTATTATTATATATACGGGCAAGGAAAACTTTGCCGATGATCTGAAGAAAATTGACGGATTATTTGCCGACTTACTTTCCAAGCGGTCCACAAAAATTGAAGACCTTGCTGATACCATTAATCACATGATTAACAGGTATGACGAACCGACTCCGTTTGAATCACTTGACACTCAGGAGAAGGAAGGTCCAAATATCCTGCTGGTTGAGGATTACAAACATTCCCAGATTATTGTAACAAGACTGCTTAAGAAAAACAGTTTCAATTCAATCATTATTGTTGAAAATGGGGCTGAAGCTTTGGAACTTGTTAAAAAACAGTCGTTTGATTTAATATTGATGGATATGCAGATGCCCATCATGAACGGGTTCGAAGCAACCGAACGCATCCGTCAGCTGCCTCAATATAAAAACATTCCAATAATAGCACTGACTGCCTTTGCCATGAAGGGTGATCGTGAAAAATGTTTAGAAGCCGGAGCTAGCGATTATATTGCAAAGCCGATTGACAGCCAGGAGTTTATTGAAAAGGTAAAACACTATACGTCAAAGTAAATCTGACGTATCATTACTGTATATAATTGGAAATTTTACCTTTAAGTCCGGTATCTGAGGTGGAATTGTATATAGATTTCAGTATCCCCTTTTCTTCCTGAGCATTAATCCCCAATTTGATTCTTGCCAACGCCAGTTCTGTGCGGACATATTCCTTTCTTGAATGGAGCCCAATCTGTTCAATAATCGTAATAGATCTGGAAAGATAGTCTTCCGCCATGGAATGATTTCCTGCTCCTGATGCAATTAACCCGAGCATATATAGGTTTTCGGCAATACCCGGGTATTTACCCGTTACTTTGTCATACACCAGAGAAGCAGTAAAGTATTTTTCCGCCTTGGCCATCTGACTATTTAAATAGTTCTGCTGTGCAATAGCAAAAGATAAATCTGAAAGTGCCTTCACCCCGGTTTCAACTTTGTAGGGGTCCTCGTCATATTCACTTTCAAAGATAGACTCTGCCCTTTGCAGGTCGTCACCGGCAGACTTGCCCAGTGCAGTATATGCATTAAGCCGGTGAGCAAGCAGTACAATTTTACCAGTTTTGTCTTTTTGATCTCTCCACTTATCAGTTATCATTAATACCGAATCAAACTGAGCAAATGCAGAATACCAATCAACTTTCCCGGCCAAAACCAGAAATTGTAACTCACTCCCCAAGGCAGA
>CAYYJL010000068.1:0-9058 GCA_964472245.1 uncultured Ignavibacteriaceae bacterium
AAGGCGGATATTTGCATCCAGCCCGGTATGGAATGCCTTAAGTGCAAGACTGAGTGCACCCATGCGCATATACTTGTTGCCCAGCAGACTGTATGCTGTGCCGAGCTTGCCGGGGTCTCTCAGCTCAGATGAAATCTGAATTGCCTCTGAAGTGAAATAGAAAAAATCCTGTGAATTATCATGGAAATAAAACCTGGCAAGTGTGATGCACATCTCTGCAGTTTTGATATCACGTATATTATCCTTTAGTCTGCGCTTAACAACGGACTGTAGCGAATCCACATTGGACTGAGCAAACAGGCTTTCTGCAGGAAAGAAAAAGAAAGCCCCTGCGGCAAAAAGAGCGCATAAGCGGACGATATAAAAAGCCCGTGTCAGATTATACGGGATGACCTGTGTAAACGGCAACTGTTGCAATAATTTAATCTAAAAACAAATCCGCAGCAGATATCGCTCTGCTGATTTATACCCCCGGAAAAATATATACTATACCTTAAAACTTACCGTTGTACCAATCAGGCAGATGGTTTATCCTGAATGGGGTGATAGGTAAAGAAATCACTGTAAAACCGGTTGAGATAATGCCCGGTTAAATCAGAAATCCTGTTGTAGTCTTCCGATGCAAAGATGATACCTGCATGGAACTGTTTTTTCATGCGCCAGACAATTTCCGGATCATTATAACCGGAAAGATCCGGCCACTCTTGTTTTGCAGGCGAGATAAGAATGGCGGCATATTTGTTGCTATCCAATGGAGGAGTATAGGAACTTTCTTTTGGGGTCAGCTCCAGCTTTGCCCATTCCGCCCAAAGATTTACGCCTGTAGCTGCTTCAATCATATCTGCAAGGTGCGCCCCGCCAACGCGTGCACTGGTCTCAAGAAAATAGAACTTGCCGTCTTCCTCTGCTTTTATGAACTCTGTATGAGAAACACCGTGCAATATGCCGAGAGAGGGGAGAACTTCACTATTTATTTTCTTAAGAGCAATATCATCCTCAGAACCGCGCATCATGTTTCTGCTGTTAAATACTCTGCCCTGATGAGCCACCTCCATAGGGGGCAGTGAATACTGGCTGCTTACTGCAAAGACTACTTTTTTGTTTACAATAACAGAATCTACATGATATACATTACCCGGGACAAAGCGCTCCATAACGTAATAAGATTGTTTATCCTGCAGCTGATTGATAACATCCCACATTTCCTGCGAGTTGTGTACTTTTTTGATACCAATAGCTCCTGCCTGAAGCCGGGGTTTTATCACATAAGGGAACGGGACACGTTTTGCGAACTCGTTAATAGCATCGTGATTAAGGACGTGAATAAATTCAGGAACAAGTACTCCGGCTTCCTTAGCTTTCATTCTCATTGCAAGTTTATCACGGAAGTAACGAGCGGTGGTATCACCCATGCCGGGGATGCGGAGATGTTCACGGAGGGAGGCGGCTTTTTCCACATCAAAATCATCCAGCGCCACAATTTTATCTATCTTTTCTGTTCTTGCCATAAAGCTGACGCCGTGAATAACATCAGACATGTTCCACTCTTTATTGACATCGGGGATGTAGTAGATGTTATCAAGACTTTCACGGGGCCAATCAGCATGTTCCAGACTTTTGGAAGTGAGTAATATAACGCGGCAGCCAATCCGCTTGCACTCACGCATAAATTCGGCACCCTTTTCATAACTTGCGATACACAGCACTGTTAATCTGTCAGACATAAATCATCCTTGCGTTAAAAAAAATTCCAAATAATGAAATAACCATTATGGCATGGTAATATGCAAAATTTTTTTGAATTGTAAACCGGACCAGGATGTTCGATTTACAATTTAAGAAAGTAATTTAACGTAAAAAATAAGTAACCGCTAAAGTAACTCAGCAGAAACAGTCCGGCCCAGCCATCAACAATCTAAATTGAAGCCAGAGCAGTAGTGATATCATCAAGGATGTCATCCCGGTGTTCAATACCGCATGAGAGGCGCATCAGGGTTGGGGTAATGCCCGCTTTTTCAAGCTCCTTGCGCCCAAGAGATCTGTGGGAGCTGCGGGAAGGGGCTGTTATAAGACTTTCCACACCGCCAAAGCTGAGAGCGGGTTCTATCATCCGCAGTGCATCAAAAAAGCGGTCGGTGATGGAGTCATCATCAGAATGCAAATCAAAGGAAAGCACCCCGCCGAAGCCGGTTTTCATTTGTGCTTTTGCCAGCTCATGATGAGGATGAGAAGGAAGCCCCGGGTACAGAACGCTTTTAACCTTTTTGTGATTTGAAAGAAACTCCGCTATATATAAAGCATTGTTGTTATGACGCTCTACGCGGACAAATAAGGATTTTAAGCTCCTTTCCAAAAGATATGCGGTGTTTGCATCCATGGTGCCGCCGTAAAGTCCGGCAGAAAGGGAAATCTTTTCCATAATGGCAGATGAGGAACAAACGGCGCCGCATAGTATATCACTATGACCGCCGAGATATTTTGAGCCACTGTGAAGGACCACATCAATACCAAGTTCTGCCGGTTTTTGGTTGACCGGAGATGCCATGGTGCTGTCGGCTAAGCTGAGAATGCCGAGCTCTTTAGCCAGACGGGCAATCATAGCCAGATCAACAATATGCAGCAGGGGATTAGAGGGGCTTTCCACATAGATTATCTTTGTTTCTTTTTTGCAGGCAGCGCGGAATGCCTGTTCGGTAAGGTCCGTAACAAATGTATAACTTAATCCCCTGCGTGTGAATTCGGTTTCAACAAATTTTCTGGTGCCGCCGTATATATCGTTCTGAAACACCACATGGTCTCCCGCAGAGAGGAGACCAAGCAGTGCTGTGGAAATAGCGGACATACCCGAACCAAAAACAAGACAGGAATCTGTTCTTTCCAGTGCTGCTATTTTTTCAGAAACAGCAAGCAGGTTGGGCGTATTATTATACCGCGGATAATGCAGTACGGAGCTGTTCTTATAATGATAGGATGTTGAAGTGTGAATGGGAGTATTCACGCCCCCTGTTGCCGTATCCGGTTTATTACCGGCTCTGACGGCAATAGTTTCATCTTTCATTTTTTTCATTAAGGTACCAATTCGTTATAGTTAATATCAGGTGTATATTCAAATGGAATCATATATAAAGCTTTTCCGTTAAACTTTGCGCGGAAGCGGGCTTCCTGCAATGCCGGGTCAGTAAATATCTGTTCGGAAATAAGTTTAGGCATAAAAGCATCGATGTTAAACAGCGGTGCATCCGGCAGCTCAACTAATGTATATTGATTCTTTCTGAGTCCGGCTTTATCTGCGGCTATATCAATTGCAGTTTCAAGACCGCCAAGTACATCAACCAGACCGTTGCCAAGTCCATCAGTTCCGGTCCACACTCTGCCTTCGCCGATTGCATGAATCTTATCATAGGTAGTGTTTCTTCCGTTTGCAACTTTAGTAACAAAATCTTTGTAATAATAGCGTATCCATTTTTCAACTTCGGTTTTCTCTTCAGAAGTCATTGCTCTCTGGGCAAGTGGAAAATTGATAATGGGGAAGGTAAACCCGAAACCTAAATCTGCATGATCGCCTTTTTTAACATGATCAAGGGAAAGGCCCGCATCCTGGAAAAGGGATTTATTGTAGAACCATCCGCCTATAACTCCGATAGAGCCGGTGATGGTACCCGGTGCAGCAACAATAGTATCAGCATACATGGAAAGCCAGTAACCACCGGAAGCAGCAACGGTGCCCTGCGAAATAATAACGGGTTTTTTACCTTTTGCTTTTTTAAGTGCTTCAGCAACATAGTCTGATGCCATGCCGTCTCCGCCTGGGGAATCCACGCGGAGTACAATAGCTTTTATATCCGGACTGTTAACGGCATAATTCACGTAGTTCACAAGCGAACGTGCTTTTATGCCTTCATCCATTGCACATGCCCCGATTGCATATATAACAGCAATAGATGGTTTTTTGCCCCACTGATTATCTTTTGGTTCTTTATTGCCCTTCAGCTGTCCGTTACTAACAAAGAAATCACCATCCTTGGTGAGTGCTGTTTTGACGGAATCCCAGCGTGCGGATTTATCAATAAGTTTAAGTTCCAATGCTTGTTCTGCACTTACCAGAAAAACATTGTTGATAAGATTTTCATACTGATCTGAAGAGAGGCCGCGTGCCTTCATGATATCATCTTTAGTATCAGCATACCAGTCATCAACAAGTGCCTGGCGCTGCTCGCGGTCTGCAGGGGACATTTTTTCCAGCGAGAAACCTTCCATTGCGGATTTATACTTAAAGAAGCGCCACTCGTCAAAACCGATACCGAGTTTTTCCAGAGTGCCTTTCAGGTAACTTCTGCCAAGCATGTAGCCCTCAAAAGTAATGTTGCCCATCGGCTCCATATATATCTCGTCAGCAATGGAAGCGAAGCGATAAAGTTCCAGCGATGCATTTTCTATATATACGATAACTTTTTTACCTGCTTCTTTAAGCTCGCGCAGTTTTTCCCGCACCTCCCACAGCATCACTTTGCCGGCATTAAGGTTAACGGTATTGACAACAACTCCCTTAACGGCAGGGTCATTTTTTGCATGTTCAAGATTTTCGATAAAGTCAGTCAGGGTATTGCTGTTATCAAAAAACCGGAAGCGCTGATACTTGATGCCGCCAGCCATATTCATGTAATAGTATGCCTGCGGTTTATCAAACATGGAAAAAATATTGCGGTCGTAAGCACCAAAGCGGATGCCGTATGAGTTAAAAGCATAATCGCCGTTTGTATTAAAGTGCGACTGTGAGTAAAGCCCGCTGCTGCCCAGTTCCACCTGAACACCTGCGGTGAATGATTTATTATCAAAGTATCTGCCCGTGAGACGGAAGCCGGGGAGCGCTTCAACGGCAATACCAGCACTCCATTTGCTCTGATTGGTGATGTAGTTTTCCTTAATAAGATAATCACCAAAGACGGAAATTTTTTCATTACCGAAAGGCCTGGCGGCGAGTTCAACAAGGGACTGTGTTTCAGATTTAGCAGGAATATATACAGAGGTGCCTACTGATATATACGCAGAAGGGCGGAATAGGAAGCCGGTTGTCCATACAGATGAGCGGTTGAAGAAATTCCTGTCCCCGTTAGACCATCCGTAGCCCATACCAAAGCTGAGCTCGTCGGTCCCCCCGGCAAAGGAGAGGCGGTAATCAAAGATGGATGCCCCGAATACTTTCTGATGATTCATTGCAAAGCCGAAACCTTCTCTGCCGGCGAAGACACCCACCCGGCGCATATCCGACCACTTCTTTTTATAACTGGTCCAGTTGATGAGAAAATCCGGCGCAGTAACCATTGCCAGAGAGGCGGGGTTATCAAAACCGTATAATCCGAATTTCATGGCTCCGGGTGAGGTGAAGGCAAAATCATTCACTTCATAATAGGAACCGGTGGAGTTTTGGGGGTAAAGGGATAATGTTAATAATAGAAAGAGAAGCAGTTTTTTCATAAATCCTCTGTAAAAAATCAGTAAAAGCTTATATCTATAATAATGGCTGAGCCCGTGAGCCGGATGAAACCTGACTTGCAGAAAGTATATTGCAGTACAAAGTTACAAAAAAATGAGCAAAATATGACCCCGGAGCAATATATTTCCCTTTATACAGCCGAGCATCAGAAAACAGCGGAGTACCTGAGGGGGCTTGTTAAAACGGTGGTGCCCGATGTTATTGAAAAATATTATCCCGGCTGGAAGCTGATAGGGTACAGGGTTCCCGCAGGCAAAAAGAGCAGATATCTGGGCTATATTTTTGTGGCGGCAGAGAGAATTTCCCTGGGATTTGAGCAGGGGAAAAGCATTACTGACCCTTACGGATTGCTTATTGCAACGGGAACCCAGGTAGCGGAAATCCGCTGCAAACCGGGGGAAAAGCCGGACAGAAAAAAAGTGCTGCATCTGATTCAACTTGCAAAAGAAAAGGTGATGGTGCTTTAGAGAACCTCAGGCACCGGGGAGTGATTTATCTTTCCTGCTTGCGGGACCAATGGCACACGGATAACGCGGATTGAAAGAACACGGATTAGGGCGGATAGGAAATCTAAGGAGGATAAAACGGAGCTACCATTTTGGGTGGTTACAAGAAGACCACCGGTTTTAAGAATCGTGCAGCTCTTTTTCCTTTTTGTTTTGAGGATTGGGCGGATTTGATTAAATTTTCTGACGTGAAAACGGGGGAAATTAAAACTTCCTTAACAACCCCCGCATCACTGAAATTATAGTCTTAACAAGTTACACAAGCTATGAGGGAAAACATGACCAATGTTGAAAGATTATTTGTTACGCTTGACAGAATAGCAGCTGCTTTGGAAACGATAGCAGAGCGGCTGCCGGTTCCGGTTAATACGGAGCTATCACCGGAATCAGGGAATGGCACCTACCCCATTAATGGTGGGGAGCAAAGCGCTGCCACTACACAACACACAGCTAATCCGATTGAAACGGATACAGAAATCATCAAACAATATCTTGCTGCCAGAAATATACAGGTCCGCAAAATACCCGGGGATGAAGTTATCACCTCATCGGTTGAAAATATAGCGGAGTTTATGGGGCAGAAATATCAGAAGATAAAAAAGCTGCTTGACCCCATAAAACGTTCCATGAATACGGGAACATATATCAATCTAGATCTTAAAAATTACGGTCAGGAAGAAGTAAGCTCCATCTGCCACCTGGGCAAGTCACTGCATGAGATTGCATACCTGACCGAATACCGCTACCATAAATCACCGCGGTTTATGCTTTCCTGCCTGCCGAACAGAATTCCCCAGGCAATAAATTTTGTAAACGGTAAGTGGTTAGAGATATATATAAAGTTGACTTTAAGGAAATTCCTGCAGCAGGTACGCGGACTGGGGACGTATTCTATCCTGATGAATCCGCAGATAGTGCTGCCTAACGGAGATGTATTTGAACTTGATGCATTGCTGCAGGCAGATGATGCTTTTTACTGGATAGAAGCCAAAACAGGTGATTACCAAAACTATGTTGATCGATACTCCAAGATGGGGAATTTGCTGGGGATTCCGGAAGAGCATAGATTTCTTGTGCTGGCTGAAATGAATCAGGAAAAATCTGCAGACCTGACCAGCTTGTTTGGGATGAATGTGACGGATATAGAGGGATTCACAGGCAGGTTTCTGGGAGTGCTTGCAAAAAAGTATGCGTAAGGAGGGGAAGTTTTCCGGAGGTTTAACCAAGGACGCAAAAAGGAAGCCGGAGGTTTGATATTATGGTAGAAAAAGTTGGGGTCGTAAAAGTTAAATCGGATATCGGTGACATTATAGTTTGCGAGACTGATGGCACGCGGATAACGCGGATTGAAAGAACACGGATTAGCACGGATGGGAAGTTCAGTGGGTGAGGCGCGGAAGGCACTAAGGAAGAAAGAAGGTTTGAGATGCTGTTAAAGGTCATTATCTTTTATTCCGATTATTTGAGGGGTTATCTTTAAATTTAGGTTTTGAATTTCCAGGATTTTGTGCTGACCCGGTTTCTGAAAAAATTTATTCTGTTAACAGCTATCTTGTGGGGCGGACTGTGCATTTCATTTGCGCAGGATACTTCCTTTGTGCTGAAAACAGAATATGAAACGCGAAGACTGCCGTTTGGATTGGAACAGCGTATTGAGGTTCCGCGTCCGAAGGTGGGTGTTGCGTTAAGCGGCGGCGGAGCAAAGGGTCTGGCGCAGATTGGCATCATGCGGGCTTTGATTGAAAAGAATATGCCGATTGACCTGATTGTGGGAACAAGTATGGGGAGCATTATCGGGGGATTGTATTCCATCGGGTATTCTATAGAAGATATAGATTCAGTTGCATCCCACACAAACTGGAGCGAATTGATTGCGGGAGAGGCAAAATCCAACCGGCGCGAACTTTTTGTAGATCAGAAACTCAGCGAGGATAAGGCAGTATTAACCTTACGGCTGCGCGGGTTGAAGCCGATTCTTCCAAGCTCAATTAATGACGGGCAGCGGCTCACTAATTATCTGAACCTGCTTGCCTTTCAGGCACCGATACGTTTAATTAACAGCTTTGATGATTTTGAAATTCCCTTCCGTGCGGTTGCAACGAATCTGGTATCGGGAGAGCCGTATATACTGAAGAAAGGTTCCCTGACCCAGGCGATGCGTGCCAGTTCAAGTGTATCGTTTCTGCTTTCCCCCGTGCGGTATGATACCACGCTGCTGGTTGACGGCGGTTTGGTTGCCAATGTCCCTGTAGAAATAACGCGCAACGAGGGGGCCGATTTTGTGGTGGCGATGAATGCAACGGGAGAACTTCACACGCCGGATAAATTTGACCTGCCATGGATTGTTGCCGATCAGGTAATCAGTATACCTCTGAAGATACTTAACACCCAGCAGCTGAAAAAAGCAGACTTTGTGATAACCCCAAGCATTACCACAAGCACACTGGCAGATTTTTCGAATATAGATTCTGCTACGTACAATGGATATATAGAAGCACTGCCTGTGGTGGATTCCCTGCTGAATATATATAATACAGTATATTATAATGCACTCCGTAAAAATGAAGTATATCTGAAGAGAATCACCATAGATGAATCTTCGGGGGTGGGGAGGGAGATATTGCTTTCCTACATCGGGCGGGACTCCATTTCAACAGCGCGGATATTGTATGACTTATACCGGATGAACAAAGGGGGAGAGTATATGAATCTGGCAGCTGAAATTACCATAAATGACGGGGATACGTATATAAAGTTTACCGGAGAGAGAGCGCCACTGATTAAGTCCATTATCTTTAACGGCATAACCCTGATTGACACAGCGATTGTCGGACAAAAAATCAAGCGGCTGATTAGCAAACCGTTTGAGGGGAAACGGGTGCTGGGCGGCGTGAAAGATATTTTACATATATACAGAGAAAACGGTTACTCCTTAGCAGAGATAGATTCCCTTTCTTTCCACCGTGAAACAGGAGAACTGCAGATAAGTGTTAAAGAAGGAATTATAGAAGAAATTATTCTTACGGGAAACACCTCTACCATTGCAACCATCATCACC
>CAYYJL010000069.1:0-9001 GCA_964472245.1 uncultured Ignavibacteriaceae bacterium
TGCAGTCTACTTCACCCGTTGCTATCAGGATACTGGCAGATGCATACAGAAAAAATCCCGCCACCATTGCCGGACTCACCATAGGGTTTGCCATTGCGCTGGGGGCGTTACCTCACTATTTCCGTATGCAGCCAATGTTTGAGAATTTTCCTCCAATATCGTATATGATAATAGCCGTATCGGGCGGACTTTTGCTGTATTCATTAACACGGCTTACCCGCCGCTTCAAAACAGCATAGCATTTTACTTCTTCTCCCCGAGCCGCTGATTCCGTATCTTTGTACTTCAATTTATTTTAATTATGAATTCACTCAACATAAACGAAATTTATTACTCAGTCCAGGGCGAAAGCACCTTCGCGGGGCTCCCGTGTGTCTTTATCCGGCTTACCTGGTGTAATCTCCGCTGCACCTATTGCGATACAGAATATGCTTTTTACGAGGGCAAAGAACAAACCTTTGATGAGATTTTTGCAGAAATAGAAAAGTATGACTGCAAACTGGTTGAAGTCACAGGCGGTGAGCCATTAGTGCAAAGAAAAGTTCACGACCTGATGACGCAGCTTTGCGACCGCGGATATACCGTACTGATTGAAACAGGCGGCAGTCTCCCCATAGACAAAATTGATGACCGTGTACATATCATCATGGACCTCAAGTGCCCCTCAAGCGGTATGCTGCATAAAAACAGATATGAGAATATATCATTCCTCCGCAGCAAGGATGAGATAAAGTTTGTTATTGGTTCAGATGAAGATTATGACTGGGCAAAAAAGATTATCGAAGAGTATAATCTGGGCGCCCGCTGTACCATACTTTTTTCAACCGTATTCACTTGGATAAATCCGCAGCTCATTGTTGAGAGAATTCTGCAAGACCGGTTACCCGTGCGTTTTCAGCTGCAAATGCATAAATATATATGGGAACCCACCACGAAAGGCGTTTAATGAAAATTTCAAAAGAATATCATTGGGAGATGGGCCACCGCCTCCCTTTCCATAACGGACTCTGCAAAAATCTGCATGGTCACTCATATAAAGCAATCATCTCTGTTTCCGGAACACCGGATGAGAACGGGATACTTATAGACTTTTATGACCTGGATAAACTGATGCAGCCCCTGATACAAAAGATGGATCACGGATTTATTTTTTCAGATACCGATAAAGAAGTTATTTCATTTTTCACAAAAATAAACTCAAAACATTTTGTTGTCCCCTTTCACTCAACAGCTGAAAATATCAGTATGTATATAGTAGAAGAACTGAAAAAAGGGGGGCTCCCCACCAATATCACCCATCTTTCAGCAGAAGTTTACGAAACAGCTGATGCTTCAGCATACTTCGAAATGGATTTACACTGATGCGGTTAAAATTAATTATCGAATTTAAAGGAACCAGGTATCAGGGGTGGCAGGTACAAAAAGATACCAAAACAGTACAGGGAACTTTGTTTGAAGCGTTCCGTAAACTGTATCCTAAATCTAAGATTGACCTGCAGGGTTCAGGCAGAACTGATGCGGGGGTTCATGCTCTTGCACAATGTGCTCATGCAGAGGTCAGCGGCGTTCATGATGCAAGGAACATTATATATAAGCTGAATGACAACCTGCCTGCTGATATCATTGTCCGCAGTGCAGAGATTGTCCCGGAAAAGTTTCATTCACGTTATAATGCTATATCCCGGAGTTATTTGTATCAGATAAGCACCCGCCCTACAGGATTTTTTAAGGATTATGTTTGGTGGGTTAAGGATCCTCTTAACGTAGCTGCTATGTCAGAAGCCCTTCAATTGCTGTTAGGCAGGCACAAGTTCAACGGCTTTATGCAGGTTGACCAGGAAAGTGAAGATACCAACGTAGAAATTATAGATGCACGTTGTGAACAATTCGGCAGTATCATATTAATTCGTCTTAAAGCAGACAGGTTTTTATGGAAAATGGTTCGCCGTATAGTTGGTGTTACAGTGGAAATTGGCAGAGGGAAAGCGGACGGTACTTATATGTCCAAACTGCTTCATGCCGGAGATTCAGCTTTATCTGCGCCGCTCACTGCACCGCCTTCAGGTTTGTTTTTGGAAAAGGTGTATTATCCGGGAGATGCTGAGGATCCGGAATTCAAACCGGTAGTTCTTATCCCTTAGAGTTTTCTGAAAGCTTTGCTTCCAGTTCAGCTATTTTTTTCTCAAGTGATTTTAGGCGGTCGGCATAATCAGGTAATGCCCTGAAATGCCCCTCAAGACGCAATGCCGTTCTGTGATCTTTAGCAGGATAGCCAAAATACATACCCGGTTTTGTTAACGATTTAGAAACGCCTGATTGCGCAGCAATTATAACTTTATCGGTTATTTCAAGATGATCCGCAATACCTACCTGAGCTGCAACCACACAGTGATTCCCAAGTTTGGTACTTCCGGCAATCCCTGATTGGGCTGACATGACTGAATGTGCACCCACAATCGCCCCGTGTGCAACCTGAACAAAATTATCTAACTTAACCCCTTTTTGAATTACAGTGGACCCCATGGCGGCCCGGTCAATCGCAGTATTTGCACCGATTTCCACATCATCTTCAATAACAACGTTACCCACTTGCGGAATCTTAAAATACACGCCGTTTGCATCGGGAAGAAAACCAAATCCATCTCCTCCTATGACAGCACCCGGATGAATGATAACATTGTTGCCTATTATTGTATTTTCCCTGATTGAAACATTCTGAAAAATCAGTGCGTTATCTCCAATAACAGTGTCACGTAAGATGACCGTATTATGATAAATCTTTACATTGTTCCCGATGGTACAACCTGCCTCAATAACAACATTTTCACCGATAGCACAATTTTTCCCTATCTGTGAACCCGGGTCTATATATGCGGAAGCTGATATTCCCCTGAGCGGAAACTCCGGAGAAAAAAATCTCACCAGCATCTGCAAAAATGATTTAAATGGATCCTTTACTTCAAGGTAGGCAATATCAGTACGGGTCTTTTCAAATCCCTCTTTAACAAAGAGGGCACTTGCTTTGGTGCCCTCAAAATATTTCATATATACACCCCCTGTGAGAAACGAAATCTCGCCCTGACCCGCGCTTTCAATCTTGGCCGGATTGTTTATCTCTGTTCCGGGGTCACCGGTTAAGACTGCTCCGGTAAATGAGACTATATCGCCAAGGGTCAGTTTGTTTTTTGTCATTTCAGTTTTTCCATAACTTTTGCAGTAAGGTCATGTTCTTCTTTTGCATAAAGGACAAGCACTCCGCCGCTTCTGTCAAAAACGAAATCGTATTCCAGTTCTTTTGCCAGCGCAGAGATAGCGTTAAAAACACGGTTTTGCACCGGCTTCATCAGTTCATCCTGTTTAAGAAACAATTCACCGTTAGTACCGAATTTCTTTTCACGGTAATCAACAATTTTCTGTTCCATTTTAATCAGTTCGGCTTCTATCTGAGCCCTGTTTTCATCGGTCAGGATAAGCCGGCGTTTATCGTAATCCTCATATTTGGATTTCCACTCACGTTCCAGCTTCTGAAGCTCATTCTGCCATTCCTGTATGAACTGATCCAACTGTGTTCTTGCATCCTGTGCATCAGGCAGTTTATCCAGAATGGTATCTGAATCAACATACCCTATTTTTAACTGTGCACTTGCTGCGGCTGTCAGCAGCAGAAAAACCGCTGCTGTATATATATAGCGTTTCATAATGAACCCTGGGTTAAAGTAAAAAAATTATTTACCCCTTTTTAGTTTGTCCAAAACCTTATAGGTTATGTCAAATGCGGGGTCTGCGTACAGCAGGAGAATTTCGCCCGTCTTATCAAAAACAAACTGCATATTTTCTTCTTTTGCAACCACTTCAATGGTTTTAAAGATTTTTTCTTTTACCGGTTTTAACAGCTCTTCCTGTTTTTTGTAAATCTCTCCGGTTCCCTGTGCAAATTTGCTTCTCTTAAATTCTTCAATCAGCTGCTGCTGCTGAACTAATTTCTGCTGCTCTTCTGCTTTTTTATCTTCCTTCATGTTGCCGGCCTGTTTCTGATAAGTTTGATAGGCCTGCTGTAAATTATAAGTCATACTGTCAATCTGATTATTCCATTTTTCAATCAGATTGTCAAGTTCGCCCTGTGCTTTAATTGCTTCAGGGAACTGTTTCAGTATGGTTTCTGAATCAACATATCCTGTCTTTTGAGTCTGGGCATATACTGAACCGGCAGCTGCCAGGATCACTAACGCCAGTACTTTAAGGGTATTTTTCACTAATGTATTCCTTTTGTGATTATGTTTTAAAATGCTTTACCGAACTGGAAGTGGAACAGCCATGCAGGATCTTTGCCGTCAATGGCTTTTCTGTCAAATCCGTATCCAAGATCAAAACCGATTAAGCCAATCGGGTTAATCAGCAATCGTGCACCAAAGCCCACCGAGCGCTTCAGGTTAAATATATCTGCGCTGTTAATATCCTCATAAACGTTTCCCGCTTCCGCAAAAGCAAGAAGATACAACGGAATCGGTTCGAGGGAAACTGCGAATCTGGCTTCGGCTGTGTAACGGGCATACATTCTGCCGTCACGCACGTTGCCGTTAATATCTTTCGGCCCGATGCTGCGGTCATCATATCCGCGCAGCGGAACCGTTGCAATCACCAATCCGTTACCGCCCATGTAGAAAAACTCAAATGGCTGAATAGGAGTTCCCGCTTTAATCTCTTCTAAATAACCGATATCCGCAACGGAATAGAAAGCAAACTTATTGGAGTTGAACAATCTCTTATACCACTCCAGCTTTAAATTAATTTTGTAAAAATCTACATCACCGGGCATCAAAGGTCCGCCGGAAATTTCTGCATCCAGGGATAAAGCTGAACCAAGTGAGGGGAATATCGGGTTATCAACGTTCTTTCTGTTTAAGCCGATACCTAAGGTAAACTGATTTGTTTTACCAACTCTGTAATACCCGCCTCCGTCAATGACATTATTACCCTGATAACGGAAAAATGTGCTGGCATAAAAATAATCATCCGGCCAGCGGAGTCTTCTTCCTAACCTGAGAGTGGCACCCGACTGGCGCAAATCATATATATACTGCTGTCTGGTATCAAATAAGTCCGCACCGATAAGCGTAGGCGTGTCCATAAACCACGGCTCGGTGAATCCGAGTGAAAATGTGCGGTATATACTTCCAACACCAAATTGCCAGTTAAAACTAAGCACCTGACCGCCGCCGAGTGAAAAGGGCTCGGCAATGGAGAAGTTTGTGAGAGTGACCCCTACTGCACCGCTGAATCCAAAACTTCCGCTGTAACCAACAGATGCGTTCAGATAATCACTCGATTTTTCTTCCACTTTAAAGGCAACATTAACTGTGCTGTCGTTTGCCAGGTTGTAGTCAACGCCTTCCTGATAAATCTTTTCAACATTAAAATACTGGAGATTTGCAAGCTGCTGCAAACTGCGGAGCATTGCTGCACGGTTGAAGAAGTCACCGGGAACAGTGTATAATTCTCTTCTGATTACCTTGTCCTTAGTCTTATCGTTGCCAAGAATATCAACTTTGCCGATCTTAAACTGATTTCTTTCGGAAACCTGAATCAAGATATCAATCGAGTCGGCACCAATTTTTGTTTCAGTGGTTTTAAGATTAAAGGTAAGATAGCCGTTATCAAGATACAGTGAAGCAATATCGCTCTGTTTTTCGTTTTGGCGCAGGTTCTGGTTAAATCTTTCTAAATCATATATATCCCCCGGCTTGAATGCAAGTCTCTCGTTCAAAACTTCGGTTGAATATATTTTGTTCCCCTCCCAGGTAATTGAACGAACCTTATACTGAGGGCCTTCATAAATTTTTATTACTAAAGAAACATCTTCTTTATCATCGGAATAAATGATACTGTCCCCAAGGATTTCAGCATCACGGAAGCCGTTTTTCTGGTAAAACCTGACCAGACCTTCCTTATCCTCTTCATATTTTTTCTTGTCAAAGCGGGAGAGTGACCAGAACTTCCACCAGCGTGCTTCGTTTGTCTCGCTCAACTCACCTTTTAAATCTTCTGTGTTGAAAAAGTTATTCCCTTCAAAAGAAATTTTCCTGACTGTACTTCTGCTGTTTTCTTCTATTTCAATCATCAGCAGTTTACGGTCTTTAACGCGGTCAACCAAGTTTGAGTACGTTTGGTCACTTTTTATATACTCCACCTGATATTCATCTGCAAGGTCTGCATCATTTCGCCAGGTAATAATTATTTCGTCTTCGGTAGTATCAGCAGTAAAAAAGCTGAAGTATTTATGAGTCTGTACAACATTAAAGAATCCGTCTTCCTCATAATATTTACGGATCCGGAGCTTCAGTCTTTCAACTTCCTGCGGTTTTAATATCTGACCGCGGATGAATGAAACTTTCCCCTGCAATTCATCATCATCAAAATGATCATAGCCCTTAAAAGCAACCCGTTCAATTCGCGGATACTCATCAACTTTAACTATAAGGAACACTCCGTCAGCAACTTCTTTTTCAATGACAATCTGCACATCACTGAAAATATTGAGAGACCATAGCTGCCTGATTGCATTCAAAGTCTGATCACCGGGAATTTTTATTTCGTCCCCTGTTTTCAGGCCTGTGTTAGCAAGTATTGTTTTGGCATCAGCGCTTTTGTTGCCGGTAACCGATACGCCGAGTATTTTATAAACTTTTTGTGCCTGAATATTGCCTGAAGCAAAAACCACAATAAACAGCATCAATAAAAAACTTACCGGGGAAACTCTGAACATTAAATTCCTTTTATTACTTTTTCAACTGTTCGGAAACTTTTCCGAACCTTCGTTCTCGTTTTTGAAAATTGGCAATTGCATTAATAAGATTTTGTTTTTTGAATTCGGGCCAGAATTCATTGCATATATATATTTCAGAATACGCTATCTGCCACAGCAGAAAATTACTCACGCGGAACTCTCCGCTCGTCCTGATGAGCAGTTCCGGATCCGGAATTCCTTTAGTGGAAAGGTAATCTGAGAATAACGCATCGTTAACCGCCGCAGGACTTAAAGCGCCGGATTGTACATCCGCAGCAATTTTTTTAACGGCTTCCAGTATTTCCCATCTGCCGCTGTAGCTGAGTGCCAGATGCAGATTAAGTTTACTGTTTTTTGAGGTCTTTTCAATTGCATCGGTGAATTCTTCCTGCACCGTTTTTGGCAGGGCACCGAAATCACCTATGGTATTAAGACGAACGTTATTCTTGTGAAGTTCATTAATCTCTTTGCGGAGCGTCCTGACCAGCAGCGTCATGAGGGTGGAAACCTCCTCTTTCGGCCGTTTCCAGTTTTCCGTTGAAAATGTGTAAAGTGTAAGATGTTTCACCCCTATTTCAGCAGCAGCTTCCACAATAACCCTGACTGATTCCACACCGGCACGATGCCCGGCTATTCTTGGCAAACCTTTACTCTTTGCCCACCTTCCGTTCCCATCCATGATTATTGCAATATGTTCCGGTATAATACCGCTCAGAACCTTGTCTGCAGATTCCGGAATTTGATTATTATTGCTCATAGTAGTGGTGTGTACACCGGATATTTTTCGTCCAAAAAACTGTATTCAAACTTTTAAATTACATAAGTTTTCGCATTTTTTGAAGTGAAAAAAGGTACCCTAACCGGCCGGAACTTCCCTAATCCGGGTCATTTTGGAGTGAATTGTGAAAAAAGGAGAGGTCCGGTGGATTGTGGAGTGGACCACCGGACCAAGGGTATGTGAAGTATTTTAATTAATGTATGATTTTACCGGTCTGTTCTGAGACGGGAACAACGAAGGATGCTGTGCCCCGGCATAAATGTGCAGCCGTACATTTCTCCTCTGTTCCTCACTGATTCTCAGCAGAACCCTTCTTAGTTCATTCAGCCGCTCTGCAGGAATGGAGAGGTACAGCGGAACAGTCTTATTGGTGTACTTAGTCTTGCGGGATGCCAGAATCTCCACCTTACGGAGAAATGCATCGTTGAACGGCTCATCATTGGTAACAATCACACCCAAGGCATATTCCTTGGAGCGTTTTGCCACCAAATCAACCTCATAACCGCCTACCTGAGGGGGTTCTGATAAGTATTTGCCAAATTTTCTCTGCGTAATCCCGAATCCTTTGGTCATGAGATACCAAACCAATTCGTCAATCCTGTCTTTTCTTGGTAAGGCAATTAATGCCGTGTATTTATTTCTGATATCTTCCATTGTGTCCTCCTATGAATGAAGAGAAGCCGGAAAAGTGAACAACGGGAGTGCTGGTGCAAACCGGGCTGTCTGTATTCTTAAATTGGAAATTCTGCTGAATTCAAACTTTTTTACATAGTCTGAACCGGATAGTTTTCCGTAGATCACTTTGTTGCCAAATCGGTCCTCGGCTAAAAAGTACGGCTCTATCTCAACCACGCCTTCATCGTAAAAAAAGCTGACTCTTTTGCGTGATTCAATTGCTTCGCTGAATACTGATGACTTCATTTCTTTCTCCTCAATTTAGGCAGCGAGTTACACCGGTAACCTTGCCGATTAATACAAAACTGCTGTTATGCCCGACAACAATCGGTTCGTATTTGTCATTTGCCGGCAGCAAATAGACTTGATTATTCTTCATTAAATATGTTTTAACGGTAATTTCGCCGTTTATCTGCGCAACAACCACATCGCCGTTACCGGCAAAACCCTGCTTGTGCACAATAACAATATCATCTTCAAAAATGCCTGCGTTTATCATGGAATCCCCCTTTACTTTCAGTGCAAAGGTATCTTTTTTCTCTTTCATCAGTGAAGGGTCAACAACCACTGCACCGTCAAAATTTTCGTAGTGAAGTATGGGGAAACCTGCAGCAACCCGGCCGAGAATCGGGATAGAAAAGCTGCCGTCATTTAGGGCTATAGTTTTATTCTGATCCGCCTGTTTACCAAGCTGTTCTAAACCTTTGGCAGTTATGGTCAATGTCCGGCTTGCATTATTTGCTTTTTCCAAAAATTTCTTGGTT
>CAYYJL010000070.1:0-8886 GCA_964472245.1 uncultured Ignavibacteriaceae bacterium
ATTTAAGCAGGTGATTACTTGAACCATTCGGAAGCAAAAGCCGCCCCTTCATTTGAACGCTGGCTGGTATTAATATTTGTCAGTCTGATGATGTTCGGCAATTATTATATATACGACAGCATCGGACCGATAGCCGATAAACTGAAAGAGGGGCTCAACTTTACCGATGAAAATATCGGCCAGCTGTACTCTGTATATAGTATAGCTGCCATAGTTGTTCTGTTAATTGGCGGAGTAATCATTGATAAATTCGGCACCAAAAAATCAACTCTGGTTTTTGGTGCCATTTGTACTGTTTCTGCATTTATGATGATATATGCCGATAATCTGCAGGTTATGCTCATCAGCCGTGTAATCTTAGGTTTGGGTGCGGAACCGATGATTGTTGCAGTCACCACCTCGTTGGCAAAATGGTTCAAGGGGAAGGAACTCGGCTTTGCATTCGGTCTAAATCTTACAATTGCAAGACTCGGTTCCGTGGCGGCAGACAATTCACCCACGTGGGCGAAACCAGCGTATGAAGCGGGGTGGTGGGATCCGCTCTTTATCGCAGCACTCATATCGCTGACCTGTATAATAGGCGGAATTATATATTACTGGCTGGAAGACAGAGCTGAAAAACGTGCGGTTCTCGGAGCTGCCGGTGAGACGGACAAATTTGTTTTTGGGGATATATGGAAATTTGGCTGGTCTTTCTGGTTTGTTGTCGCACTTTGTGTAACATTTTATTCAGCAGTATTTCCATTCAGAAGTTTTGCAATTAAGTTCTTTATGGAGGCGCATTCATTAGACCGTGAAGCCGCAGGTATGCTCAACAGCATTCTTCCTTTATCTGCTATGATTGCTACACCTCTCTTTGGACTTTTAGTTGATAAAGTCGGCAAGCGTTCACTTTTTATGATGCTGGGTTCGATATTTTTGCTTCCCGTATTTTGGATGATGAGCTATACTTCGCTGCCGCTTATTATACCAATCGCAATGATGGGAGTTGCATTCTCATTAATCCCAGCTGTTATGTGGCCTTCGGTAGCTTATCTGGTGGATAGCAGCAAATTAGGAACTGCATACTCAGTTATGACTCTGATACAACAGGTGGGTCTGGCATTGTTCAACTGGATGATAGGTATGGCAAATGATGCACAGCAGGCAGGCGCCGGTAATCCTGAAGGGTACCACCTTGGCATGTGGTTGTTTAGTATATTGGGTGTTCTTGGATTGATATTCTCTTTTGCCCTGAAAGTTTCCGAAGCAAAAAAAGGGTCTGCAGGTTTAGACAGCAGTACAGCGGTCCAGAAAAATTAATTGAAGGAATAGAGGCATGAAAAAATATTTCCTGTTATTTGCGGCATTAGTCACTTTTAACGCTCCCGTGTACAGCCAGTATTGCTGCGGGCTAGAGGCATGTTTTGGCTTAATGGGTCAGTTTGGTCTTTCTGCCGGATATGGTATTCAGGGATATTCCGCACAGGGCTTCAATGATTATATACAGCACTACAATCAGAAAAGAACGCAGACACTCAGTAAACAAATGGGCGAATTTGGTTCCGCCAATTCATTTTGGTTCGGCGGTAAACTTTTCCAGTTTTATATTCCTGAAACAAAAATGCTCTTTAATACGAGGGTCTTTGCTCAATTCACTACAGAAAAAGAATATGCACAGGCAGGCGAAGCCAAACGGGAATATACATTAACTACCTCCACGCTGGGTTTCGGATTTGGCATTAACTATGTTATTGATAATTCTCTCGACTTCAAACTGATTGAACTATTCGGCACGTATTCAAATGCGGGTCTGAAGAATGAGCTGAAAGATGCTGTTAACGGAAATACTTCACAGGGACTTGAATCTCCGGAGGGCTCATTCGGGGCAGCCGTATATACCGGGGTGGTCGTATATCCGCTTCCTCCTAATATAGCCATTGAGTTGAATCTGGGCTATAATTATATTGATATCCCTGAAATGAAATTCAAGACCGGCGGAGCATACCTGGCTGCCAACGAGGATACCAACAGACGCATGGATAATTTTATTGATGGCGGAGGATTTTCCATTCATGCCGTTTTAACGGTTGCTTTTGATGTGGATATATGGTAATCAGGGTCCTGCTCATTGTTGCGGCTGCGGGGTTTATTTTCCGGGGGGGTATATATGCGCAGGAATTAGGATTCGGATGTTTAGGTTTGGTAGGCGGTTTCGGGGGATATACCACGCAATCCGTTCAGGCGGTTGAAGTAAATGATTTTATTACGGAGTTTAACAGGTCTAAGGGAGAAAATCTTGCTCAGGCAATTGGCACTTTTAACAACCTTTCCGGTTTTCGTATCGGTATTAATATATTCCGGCAAAACTTTGAAGGGCTCGTATTTACTTTCAAGGGATATTACGAAAATCTGATTCAACGGAGAACCGGTTCCGTTTATGTGAGCGGAATACAGGAGAATAGCTTTGCGGAGATTGCTCTTAAAAACTTTGGACTGGGTTTTGACATCGGCACCCCGATTAACAGGTTTATAAGCTGGAAGGTGCTGGATGCCTCATTAATATTTCATCGTGTCAGATTTACTTCTTCACTGCAAGACGCGTCCGGAGCAATTGTAATGAATCAATATTCTGCAGTTGAATCACAAGTTGGTTACACACTCGGCACCGGCTTTATTATGGATTTGGTTGACCAGTACGTAACCCTTGAAGGTTCCGCCGGATACATGTTTGTACATGTCAGGCGGATGCATACCTCCGATGGGAAATTACTCACTGACCGGCCGGATGGAACAAAAATTTTGGAAAATCTCATTAATTCCGGGGGATTTAACGCATCTATACAGGTAAATATTGGAGTACCACTTTAATGTCAGCTAAATTAAAAAAAGCATCCGTAACTGCTATACGTGACTGCATGGCAGTCCGTCCGGGGGAAAAAGTCCTTGTGGTTTCAGATGTTAATAAACGAGAAATTGGACTCTCACTTTTTGAAACAGCTAAGGAGCTGGGTCATGAAGCATTGTATATGGAAATGAAACCGCTTACGGTAAACGGGGAAGAACCTCCCGCATATATAGCGGCGGCGATGGAAAAGTTTGATGTGATTTTAATCCCTACTACCACCTCCCTCACACATACCAAAGCACGGAGAGATGCTTCTTATTTAGGTGCAAGAGTGGCAACCTTCCCGAATATAACAAAACCGATTATGATACGCGGAATGAACGCTGATTACCACAAAATCAAGGCACTCTGCAGAAAAGTAAAGGAGCGGTTGGAGGGGGGAGACAGGGTTACCATTAAAACGGCTCTGGGAACCGACCTCTCATTTTCCATAAAAGGAAGAAATATTTACGAATCGAAAGGGCTGTTCCACGATAAAGGGGAGTCAGGTAATCTCCCTACCGGGGAAACCTATCTGGCCCCAGTCGAAGGCACGGCAGAGGGTACCCTGGTTATTGACGGTTCCCTTGCTTCATTCGGGAAGATTAAGGATAAACCCCTCGTTTTGACTGTAAAAGAGGGGTCGGTAACTGAGATAACCGGCTCTGATTTCGCCAGACCTTTGACGGAACTTCTGGACAGAATCGGCCCAAAAGCCAGAAATATTGCTGAGTTCGGCATTGGAACCAATGATAAAGCCAAAATAAGCGGCATAATCCTCGAAGACGAAAAAGTGCTCGGCACCATTCACATAGCAATCGGAAATAATAAATCAATGGGGGGCAGCGTTGATGTGCAGCTGCATCTGGATGGAGTCGTAAAAAAGCCGGATGTTTATCTGGACGGCGGCTTAATAATTAAAAAAGGGAAGTTCCTGTTCTAACAAAATGTACTTAGGTTCCCGGCTGACTTTTTTTCTGTTTTTAAACCATGTTTTCCTTGTTTTAATTGGCTTACCAAGATATTTTGTAAGACTGAATTTATTTATTTCGAATAGTGAGCGTAATTATTCTTTCCGGAAAATCATTTCAACAAAATTGAAAATGAAATAAATGAAATCTATTCTTTTAAAAACTATCTTCTATGTTTAATCGTTCGTTCTTTTTTTTAAGTTGCAGGCCAAGACGGCAATTATAGATACCACTTTTCAGGGTGCCGGAGTCGTTGACTCGGTAAACTCCAGATCTGTAGACTATAAAAGCAGACCCGGCTTTTTACAATTGGAAACAGGCGAAAACGAAAACCTTGCACTCGGCAAATTTGCATATATAGTATATCAGGGAACTCAGCCCTCGGATACCGGCTCAAGAAATGCCCTCCGTCTGCTTGATGGCAACCTCAGTTCGCCCTCGTATATACAATTTCCGCCTTTGAACCTCAATGGTGAAAACGGTTCATATATCATTGTGGACCTGCAGGCAGTCAGAACCGTAAAACGTGTGCAGATGTATACACTTGGCAATAACCTGAACCTCAGAATGAGGGCGTTCAGCATATTTGCGGGTGAAGATACGGTTACGATGGAAAAGGTTTATCAGGAGAATGATAATCAGATTGCAAGTCCCTCTGCTCAGTTTAACCCTATTGTAGCGCGGTTTATAAAAGTTGTCATTGACGTTATACCACAAAACAATGCTACTGTAATCTCGGAATTACAGGTATTTGGTGAAGGATTTTTGCCTGAAGGGATTTACTATTCCGGAGTAAGAACTGTTCCCAAGGCAGTAAATTTTGGAACTATGCAGTATACCGGCTCACGCCCAGCAGGAACCGGAATATTTGTCAGTTTCAGAAGCGGCGATATCGCATTGCCCGATACAACATGGAGCCCGTGGTCTAACGAGGTCACAGAATCCGGCTCTTTATTTGGAGTTTATGAACCGCGTAAGTTCCTCCAATACAGGATACGCCTGACTACACAAAATCTTTCCACGCCGGAAATTGATGAAATCCGGATTAATTACGACACATTAAATGTTGCCTCTGTAACAGATGCAGCAATTTCCCCGCAATTCGCTCAGGTCTTGAAAGAAGGGGAGTTTACCTTAACTGTTAATTTACAATTCCAACCGGGTGACCGCGGTGTTGACTCCATCTATATACTTACTCCTTCACCGGCGGAACTTCTCGGTTTAACAGTAAACGGGCAGCCGGCAGGAAACTCATTCAGGGAATCTGCAGCTTCTATTGTCATCGCATTCAATGCAACTATATCGGTTTCTTCTGTGGTTTCAATAAGGATTCTTACAACGCCTTTTCAGGCCGTTAATCCCTATCAGATATCTATCTCCAGTAAAACCGGCGGATATAACCCTCAGAGAGTAGACGCAAAACGGAACGATCAGGTTGATGCCTGGAGTATCGTAACTGTTGGAGTTCCGGAACGGTTAATCATCAGGGCAAAAGCGGAACCTAATCCGTTTACACCAAATGGTGATGGTAAAAATGACGTGACTAACTTACAATTCTTTCTGGGTAATATTGGTGAGCCCAATAATTTTGTAGGTAATCAGACAAGAAAACTGACAATCAAAATTTACGATATGAACGGAAGATTAGTAAGGGATCTGTATGACTCTTACGATAAAGCTTTTGCTTTTATTTCTGACAATGCCATTCCATGGGACGGCAGGGATAACAGCGGAGCTGTTGTGAGACCGGGTGTATATCTCTACCAAATATACGTTGATAGTGATAACGGCGGTGAAACTGCAACCAAAACTGTTGTTGTGGCATATTAAGACGAGGCATCTTTTGAAAAAATTTTTTATAACACTTGTATTAACTATCTCTGCCTTATACGGAGGCGGATTTGAAGATCTGGGTATCAGTGCCAGGGTAAAATCGTTAGGCGGTGCCGGTTCTGCATTACAGAATGCACCATACTTGCAGTTTTATAACCCTGCTTCTTTTGCCCGTGCGCAGGAGTTTGCAGTATCGGCAAGCTACTCAAATTTATATCCGGATGTAGAGGATGATAACCTGAACTTTGTTTCATTAAGCGGATTGATTCCCGTGCCGTATGTTGGCAAGTTTGCAGCGGGATTTAACATGTTTAATACCGAACTCTGGAAGGAATATACTTTTCAGGCGGGCTATGCAATTGAAGTGATGCCCGGGCTGAATGTAGGCGGTGCATTTAAACTGCTCGGCTGGTCTGCCGAAGCTGCACCCGGTGAGGCAGCACTTTCATATACAGGATTTACGGTAGATGCCGGTGCGATATATACTATTGACGAGCTGTTTTACGGAGATTTTCTCTCTCTGGGTCTTTCGATAAAAAACATTACACAGCCAAGTATAGCAAGCAGCGGTAGTTCCGATGGAACGCTGCCGATGATTCTAACGTTAGGCACAGCGTATTATTCTAAAAAATATGAGTACTTTCTTCTTGCCGATGTGGAAATGGAAAAAGATAACATTACTGCAAGAGTAGGGGTTGAGTTTTTAACGGCCAGATATCAGATTTTTGGAGTGAATAACGATTTCTTTCTCCGAGGATATAATAATTTAATTTCAGCAGATTTTGCACGGGATAGCGGAATATCCGGCGGATTTGGACTGAATGTTGAAATGGTAAAGCTTGACTATGCTTATCTATATCCACTTGAAATCAGGTTTATAGGGGGGAGTCATAAATTGACCCTTACCTATAATTTATAAGCTGCAGCGGAGGCGATTTTGAAATTAAGATACTTACTGTTAATAATTTTTATTCTGACCGGTACTGATATATATTCTCAGTTCCTTTCCAATAAAGGGAAAAGTGAAGAGGCATATCTCAATTATGCCGGCAGGAATTATGAAAATTATTCTGCGACCTTTATCAGGAAAAAGTTTTTTGATTCCTTCGGAAATTTTCTTGTAGAAGGTACTACTATATATGAATTAAGTGAAGTTCAAAAGCAGCAGCTTGCTTCCGAATCCACCGGCGGAAACAGCGATATTATCAAGTCCCGCTTTTATCAGAACTATTTTAATAATCTTGTCATTGGTGTGGACCAGTACAGTGGATTTCAGACCCGTCTTATGGTGGGGGATGCTATCCGTACAAAGTTCACTTCTTTAACATTTGATAAAGCGCGTTTTAACGGATTGCGCTGGGATGCAGGTACCTCCAAATACCGCGGAACCGTGATTGCTTCAAGAGTATCCGATCCTATCCGTTTCCGGTTTGATCAGAATATATATATTGAAGGCGTAAGAAGAATCCGCGACTGGACACAGTACCTGTTCGGTGGTCACTTTGAAACTGATATCGGTGATATATTAACAATCGGAATGACGTATGTTAATCAGCACCAGAGACGCAGTTCCATTGATAATAAGGAAGCATCCATCAAAGGTGTGGTTACCAGTGCGATACCTAGAATGATTTTTCTCCGTGTAAGAGATGACTCCCCGGGTGATAATTCCGGACCGATTGTATACGGTGCACCACGGGTGATTATTAATGGGCAGCCGCAGGCAATTGTTAATATACACAAACAAAAACCATCGGCAGCAGCTACCGTACTCGGTCAGCCGATTCAGTATTATGTATTCCGCGATGTTGAACGGAATAAAGGGTTTTCAATTGATCAGAGATTTTTCGGCGGTGCTGATACAACAAGTTTTACCTTTTTTACTCATTACAGCAGCAGCAGTAAATACTCAAGCCCCGTACCAAGTTACCCTTATCAGGTGCAGGGGATTCTTGATGAAAGTGTTACCTATGCTTTCCTGATGCCGCCCGGTGTGGAATCCTGTGTAATTCAACTTCCGCTGGCAAACGATTATCTTGTTGAAACGGCTCAGGATTATATAAACGTGCTGGATACATATACCAATGATGCAAGATTTCAGCCGCATTATGCAGATTCAATTTTTGCAACCCCCACTCCGTTTTTTGTTCGCGAGAGAGCAGATGGAAATGTCAAGGATGCTTCCAACAGAAAAATAGTTTCCATTAACTACGGACTTACTTCAGGTATGTCTGTTTATGGTATGAACTTTAATTTTAAGTGGGAAGGATTTGAACTCGAGGGCGAATTTAATGAAAGCTCAGAGTTCATGAAATATCCTATCCTTTCCGGCAGCAGGTTTGAAAGCAAAGGCAACGCATGGTTCCTGCGAGGTAAAAAGAAACTCGGCAGAATGACCATAGGCGGAGAGCGGTATAGAATTGATCCTAAATATACCACCAACCTTAATACGTATGTCTTAGAAAACAGTTACTTTATATATAACACCACTAACGCTGTGCCGAATTCTCCGATACCAAGTGCATATACCGCACCGGACTTTTTAGGGTACGATGAAAGTTTTACATATCAAAGGAGAGTTATTTTCCCGGGTGGTGCATTTTATCCATTAGTTGATGATAACGACGATGATGACCGGTGGGAAGACGGATTTTATTTTTATAACGTCAGACCAACCGATATCAACCAGAGAAATACTGATGTGCTTAATCCTTCCGGCGGAGATTTCTTCAAATTAGGATACCGCCAGTCTGTAAACGAACTCCGCAGTCTCGATGCGATTATCCGCCAGCCGGATGCAGGTATATTCCCCGGCAAGGATAAGGATAATGACGGTATACCCGATGATGACAGAAACGCAGATGGTGTCCCCGATTTTGCACAGGACTTTTTGACCTATTATTCTGATCCGCCATCATTGGATTATGGTGATGACTGGAATAACAACGGAGTAATTGATGAGCAGGAGAATGATATACTCCCTGATTATCCCTATGAACCGGATATAGACGGGTATCATATGTTTATGAACCTGGAAGTTGCCAAGGGAATCAGCTTTGGTATGGGTAAAATAAATGAAAAGGCGATTGCCCGCGGCGGTACAAATGATGTTAATTACCTGAAAGCATTCTTTACAACAGGCACACCTCGTTTTGGTACTCTTTCCCTGTATTATGTACTTAAGCAAGTGCAGGATAATATTGCTAACAATGGTTA